>NZ_BMOD01000041.1 GCF_014646895.1 Deinococcus roseus | reverse complement strand
GACCGAATGGGGGATGAGCCCCTTGCTCGGCAAGATTGCCCACCAGGTGGAGAACGAAACCTACCTCGGCGCTTACCAGGACTCCAAAAACTACTCTGAAGAAACCGCCCGCCAGATCGACCATGAGATCAAACGCATCATCGATGCGCAGTATGCCACTGTGAAGGTCATTCTGGAGGAATACAAACCGGTGATGCACACGGTGGTGGAAACCCTGATGGTCCGGGAAACCCTCTCGGGTGAAGAGTTCCGCATCCTCCTCAAAGGCGGCGAACTTCCCGACGAGGAAGACGATCTGGGCAAAGAGAACAACCCTCCTTTCACGCCCAAACTGAATCCTGGCGGAGCCTGACCTCTCCCCGCTTCGCTCCCTCTCCTGTCAGGAGAGGGTTTTGTTTTGACAGGTCAAAAAAATCCTCCCCGATTCGGGGAGGAAAGCGCAGCGAGGTGGGGTGGGACGTTACTGCCCAAACACCTTTGCAATGGCGGCCACAGCGCACTGCTCATCCAGATGGCCTCCGGGTGCGCCTCCCACACCAATGGCCCCGACCACTTCATTGTTGACCCGAATGGGCACCCCTCCGGCCAGCACCAGGAAACCGGGAATGTCTGGCAGGTACTGGGCTGCGGCATTCTTCTGCACGTTTTCCAACACGGCAGAGGTCAGGTTGCGGGCAGAAACGGCAGTGAACGCCTTGGCTTTGCTGGCCTCGATGGTGTGGGGTCCAGCGCCGTCTGCACGGGCCACCGCGACCACCAGACCGGAGCGGTCCACCACGGTGGCAGCAACCAGATAACCTTTGCTCTGGCACTCTGCAACGGCCTGCATGGCGATGGTGTTGGCGGCGGCCAGTGAGATGTTCTGGGTGGTGATGGTGTTGGGTGAGGTGTTCTGGGCGAAAGCAATGCTGGAAACGGCAAGCAGGATCAGGGGGTATTTCATGTTGAATCTCCTTGCTGTTCATGGTAGAAATTTTTGTCTCGGGAAAATATTCGTTTTTTTACGGTGATGGGGTCCGTACTTTTACGGATGCTGTCCATTCTGATGCTGCCCCGATCCATGCAGACCATGAAAATACAGGCGGATCAACTGGGCCAGTGAATTCACCTGCAGTTTCTCCATGATGTGTGCCCGGTGGGTTTCCACGGTTCTGGGGGAAAGCCCCAGGGCTTTTGCCACCTGTTTGCTGGAATACCCTTCCAGCATGCCGTCCAGCACTTCTTTCTCTCTGGGAGAGAGTTTTTCCAGCAATGAAGCGGCCTGCTGGGTGACGGCCAGTTTCTCACGGGTCTGGATGTGTTGCCGGACGGCTTTCTGCAGGGCGTCCAGCAGCTGCTGATCATCGATGGGTTTCAGCAGGAATTCCACTGCTCCGTTCAGAAAGGCCCGCCTGCACAGCTCCACATCCCCGTGCCCGGTCATCATGATGATGGGCAGATCCATGCCCCGGGTTTTCAGTTCGGTTTGCACCTGCAGGCCACTCATCACCGGCATGCGGATGTCCACAATCAGACATCCCACGGTTTCTGCATCGAATTCAGCAAAGAACTGGGTGGGGGTGCTGTAGGTTTTGACGGCAAGCCCCACGGTCTGGATCAGGAATTCCAGGGCCTCCCTTACGGCCTGATCGTCGTCCAGAACGTGCACGGTGGGCTGGTCAGTGGACATGCAATTCCTCCTGAAAAACGGGCAGGGTGAGGGTGAAAACGGCCCCTTCCTGCGGATGGTTGGTCCCGGAAAGTTCTCCGTCCATGCTTTGCATCAGGGTTCTGGAAAGGGAGAGGCCCACCCCCATGCCGTCTTTCTTGGTGCTGTGAAAAGGCAGAAAAAGATGTTCCAGTGCAGTTTCTGACAGGCCGGGACCGTGGTCCCTGACCATCAGCAGCACCTGCCCACCCTGCTGTTCTGCAGACAGCTCAATCTGACGTTTCTGCAAAGGGCTGTCCTGCAAGGCGTCCATGCTGTTGCGAATCAGGTTGTGCAGCACCTGCTCCAGTTGAATGGCGTCTGCCTGCACAGCAGGGGCAGCTGCAAGGCTCACGTTCAGTTGAATGTGGTGTTCCTGCAGCTCGGTTTCCAGCAGCATCTCCAGCCTGGACACCAGAGAAACCAGAGACACCCGGGTGGGCTGCAGGGGCTGACGGACCAGATGGGCACGCAGCCGCTGAATGATTTCCCCGGCGCGTCTGGCCTGAATCACCGTGCGTTCCAGTGCGGTGCGCACCAGATCCAGGTCCTCTTCTTCCAGCACCCGCAAGGCCCCCTGGCTCTGGCTGAGGATGGCGGTCAGGGGCTGGTTGAGCTCGTGGGCCATTCCGGAAGCGACCTCTCCGGTGGTGTTCACCCGCAACATGTGGGTCAGCAGGGCTTCATGCTCTTTGCGTTTGCGTTCGCTTTCTTCCAGACGGTTGAGCATGCGCGCCCGGAACGGCCCCAGGTCCCGCAGCACCAGCACTGCCCCCGATTGATCTGGCAGGGGAGACAGGCTCCCTTCGATGTGTCTGGAGATGGGATTTTGCAGGACCAGACCCTCTGGCAACTCCTGGAAAATGTTGTGCTTCCAGAAGTTCTGCAGCACCTCCAGAAAAGACGGACCTTCTGCAAATTGCACGGCCCGCAAGAGGTTCTGCCCCATCAGAGGCTGTTCCAGCAAAGCCATGGCTGCAGGATTGGCATAGCCGATGGTGTGGTTCCGGTCAAAAGTAACCAGGGCATCGTCCACGGCAGTGAGCACCACCCGAGCACGGTCTTTTTCCTGTTGCACGGCGGCTTCTGCTGTCAGAATGCGCTGTCTGACCTGCAGGGACAGATGTGCCCCATAAGCCAGCATCAGGATCAAAAATCCAGCCAGAACCATCTGCAGCACAGGAAAATCTTTGAGCAAAACCTCCTGCCTGATGGTCAGCACAAAAGGCTGGGACGCAGCCCCCAGCACCTTCTGAACGAACAGCGCAGGAAAAACCGAATGGGAATCTCTGGAGGGCACATTCAGCAGCGTCTGGCCCTGAGGCTCTTGCAGGGTGAAAGCTGCACGGGACATGCCTTCTCCCTGTCCCAGCAGTTTTGCAGGATCGATGTGCAATTCCACCCGTCCTGCAGGTTGCAGGGATTTTTGCAGGACATAGCTGGTGTCATGCCCTTTCTGCAGCAGGTTCTGGCATGTTGCAAGGCACACCTGCACCCCCACAATCTGGGGATAACTGGCAGTCAGGGAAGTGACAAAGGTTTGCAGTTGTTGCGCTGGCAGCTTCATGCCTGCCACCACCGCCAGACTGTCCAGCAAAGCGTCATGTTGTTCGGCCCTCTGGGAAAGCACCCGGTGCAAAATGCGGGCCTCGGTGTCAAAGGTTTCCTGCAATTGCCTGTAACGCTGCTGCCCCCAGAAGCCCAGCACCCCGGCCCACACCAGCAGGGCCAGCAACACTGCCAGCAGGCCTGTCCAGTTGGGTTTGAAGGCGACCATGAGTGCAGTATAGCGCTGAGGGTTCTGGCAAATTGCAGCATCAGGCGTTCTGCAATTCAGTGTGATGGCCCCCGGCATCTTTGCCTTGCCCTTCCTGTTTTGCCCTCTGCTCTCGGCCCTCGGCTCTCGGTATCCATGCCCTTCGCCCCCCTCCATGGTTAAAATGACCTCATGTACACCTTTCAGGAAGCTGCGAGACAGAACGCACTGGAAGTCGGCCAGGAAGGACTCCGGCTGGCCCAGCACCACCTCAAACTTGCCAGAGGGTTTATCCTCAGCCCCAGGTATGAAGAGACGTTTTACGCCAGCAACAACCTGCCCGAACAACTGCGCAAATTTTTTGCAGGCATCAATCCCAAACGCCTTGACGAGGATGTGCTGGAAGTGGCCTGTGAGAAGGCCCAGAAACTGCTGCTGGAAAGCTATTTGCTGGATGATCCCATTCAACGCATTTACCTGGCCCTGAAAAACGCCGGGCTGTCGGGGCGTCCGGTGCATGTGCGCCGCCCGGATGACCTGCATTTCGAGTCCACCACCACCACCTATCCGGGCCGTGAAGTGCTGGTGATTCTGAAGAAACTGTGGGCCAGAGACTGGGACTTCGAGGCTGTGCTGGACCGCCTGGACAGCAAAGGCAGCATTGCCATGGAAGCCCGTCCTGCTTTCATTTTCGAGGGTCTGACCCCTGAGCTGGATCCTGAGCTTTCTGGTCAGTGGGGAGGCAAGGTTTACACCACTTTCGGGGAAGTGGTGGGTTTTCTGCAGGGCTGAAAGGCCTCACAATTGACCCGCAGCAAAACGGGCAACATGAAAAGCATGTTGCCCATGAATCCTGCATTGAACATTCTTGCCGTGTCTGGAAGCCTGAGAAAAGGGTCCAGCACCACCCTGCTGCTGCAAGCCCTGCAGCACCTTGCCCCCGAAAACCTGCAGCTGGAAATCTGGGAGAACCTGGACACCCTGCCCCACTTCAATCCAGACCTGGACCGGGAAGGCGAGATGAACGTTCAGGCTGTGCAGGACTGGCGAGAGAAAGTGCAAAAGGCGGATGGTGTCCTGATCTGCACCCCTGAATACGCTGCAGGATTGCCCGGTTCCTTCAAAAATGCGCTGGATTGGCTGGTGGGTTCTGGAGACATGGCAGACAAGCCTGTGGCTGCTGTCGCTGCCTCGCCTTACCCCACATCTGCAGAGCACGCCCACACCTCCCTGATGCTGACCCTGGGCATGCTGGAGGCCAGGGTGCCTGCAGAGAACCAGTTGAAGATTGGATTGCTGAGCAAAAAATTGAATGCACAGGCTGAAATCACCGATCCAGAGCTCAATACAGAGCTGCAAAGGGTGCTTTCTGCCTTGCAGCAGACCATTTTGCAAGCCCAGCCTGTTTAAGCCCCTGGAAGACCCTGCTCTGGCAAATCCTGAATCTTGCCCTGAAAAACCACCTCTCCATGTTCCAGCAGCAGGGCATGGGTGAGGAATTCGGGCAGGTCCAGGGTGTGGTGGGCAATGCAGATGAACTGGGTTCCTGTGTTTGCAAGCCGGGCCAGGGCATCCGTAAAAAGCGTTTTGGCTGGTGCATCCAGGTAATCCAGCGCTTCATCCAGAATGACCACTTTTGGGTTTCCCACCACTGCACGGGCCAGCAGGATTTTCTTCATCTGGCCCTGCGAGAGGATGGAGGCTGGTTTGTCGGCCAGTTCAGAAAGGTCCAGCAACTTGATGATGTGTTCCAGACGGGCTTCCTGCTCAGGGCTCAGGGGATCAAAACGGCCCACAAAATCAAAAAACCCTGAAGCAATCACGGTGTGGGAAGGCACGTTCAGTTTGTGGCGGTACTGCTGGTCTCCGGTCACCAGGGCAAATTCCTTTTTGGACACCCAGGCCGAGACCTCCTGACCGTGGTGCAGCACCGTGCCTCCATAAGCGGGATACAGTTCCTTGCGGATCAATTTGGCCAGCGTGCTTTTCCCGGAACCGTTGGCCCCCAGAATGGCCCAGTGTTCCCCCTCATGCATCTGGAACTGGATGTTCTTCAGGACCAGTTGGTCTTCCCGGTAGGTTTCCGGGCAATCCACAGACACCAGCACCGCGCCGCTCTGTTGTTTTTGCACCCCATGGCCCCACACTGGCGGGGTTTTCATTTCGGGCCTGCCTTCCTGCAGGTGTCCGGCAGTCAGGGTCAGGGCGTGGGTGGTGAACGGAAGTTCTTCGGTGGTGCGGTGGGTGCTGTACACGATGGTGGTGTCTTCTGACACCTCCTGCAACACCTTTTTCAGAAAAGCCCTGGAGGGGGTGTCGATGCCTTCAAAGAATTCATCCAGCAGAAGGATCCGGGGTTTCCCGATCAGCGCCCTTGCCAGCAGCACGCGCCTTCTTTCCCCCTGAGACAGCATTCTGACATCCCGCGTTTCCAGATGGCTGAGCCCAAGACTTTGCAGCCACTGTTTTGCATGCTGCTGGTCTGCTTCCTCAATGTGCTGGTACAGAAGCTGGCTCTGAAAAAGCCCGGTCAGGACCACCTGCAAGGCCGTCTGCTCCCAGTCCTGCAGCAGGTACCAGTCCTGCGCTTCAGGAGACACCAGGGCAATGTGCTCTCTGGCCTGGATGGGGCTTTCTGTGGGCGTGCCATTCAGGTTGTAACGCCTCAGGCCCCCATGGTCGGGCCACAAATCCCCGCGAACCAGCTTGAAAAAGGTGCTCTTGCCCGCACCGTTGGAGCCGTAAATGGCCCAGTGCTGCCCCGGATGCAGGGACCAGTTCAAGCCGTGCAGCACGGTCACGTTTTGCAATTTCACATGGACATGTTCGAGGAGAAGCAGGGGAAAGGACATGGTGGTTTTACTTTAACGTGATTTGGGGGTGGGGAGGCCATTTGCCGAGGGCCGAGGGCCGAGAGCAAAAGCTTTTCGGGTCACATCCATGAGTGATGCAAAGCAAGGCAAAGGTTTTTTGCTTCAGCAAGCCCTGCGTTTTTAGCCCTCGGCCCTCTCTTGACCTTGAAACGCGCTTGCAGGACGGCCTGCTTCGCGCTGGTCGCTCGGCCCTCGGCCCTCGGCAATCTTTTCCCTCGCATTCCCCCCCGTCAGCGTCTGGGCCAGTTGCAGCAAACTGTCATCCAGCCCTTCCAGATCTGGTGTGTCTGCCGGGTCCAGCAGGCGTTGCAGGGCCAGTCCGTCTGCCAGGGCCATCAGCAAGGTGGCGATGGTGCGGCTCTGGGTGGGGTTCAGGGTGGTGGAGGCCTCCATTTCGGTGGTGATGCGGTCCCGGATGGTGCGGTACACCCCTTGCAGGTCGCTGCGGATTTCTGCAGAGTGCTGGCTCTGGGCGATGGCCTCGTAGCAGGCGTAGGACATGGCCCCTTCCTGTTCGAAAGCAGCCAGATAGGTGCGGATTCCAGTGGCAATGAAGGTGCTGTTGCTGGTTTCGGGTCGCTCACGTTGCAGCACCGGGGCAAGCCAGGTCTGGTAGCCGTGCAGCAAGGCGGTGTTCAGCAGTTTTTCTTTGGACCCAAAGTGGTACCCGATGGAGGCCAGATTGGTTCCCGAGGCAGCCACCAGGTCACGTGCTGTGGTGTTGGCATAGCCTTTTTCTGCGAGGCATTGTTTGGCGGCCTCGATCAGGCGTTCCCGGTGGTTGCGGTTCATCTTGCAAATTTTAGCAGACTCTGGCATCCTGAAATCAGGAATTTATACAAACGTATAGTTGGAAGCAGCAATTAAGCAAGATGGCTTACTCCCAACGGAGGAGGAGCCCCTTTTCAGGCAGGTGCATACTGAAGAAAAGATGCACCATTGGAGGCCTTTATGACCAGAACCATGACCCAGCCGCAGACCATTTCCCCCCCCAGTGCCCTCGACTGGATGTTTGTGCTTGCCAGTTTCTGGTTCATTGCAGGGCTTTACCTGGACGGCTGGGCCCACAACAACCTGCCCGGACTGGAAACCTTTTTCACGCCCTGGCACGCAGTGCTGTATTCGGGCTTCTTTGCCGCTTTCGTTTGCTCTGCCTACGCGTTCTGGCAATCCAGAACCCGCCCTGAACTGCGGGCCTACCGCCTGAGTTTTTTCGGTGGTCTGGTCTTCATTGCTGCAGGGGCCATGGACATGGTCTGGCACACCCTGCTGGGCATTGAGGCCGACATTGCCGCCCTGCTCAGCCCTCCGCACCTGATTCTGGCCACCAGTGCCTTCCTGACCATGTCCGGTCCTGTGCGTGCGGCCTGGAACCAGCCCAAACCCACCATCACAGCGCTGCTGTCTCTGGGGGTGGTGTATGCCCTGCTGACCTTCTTCACCATGTACGCGGTGCCCATGCTGGACTCTGCAGGCATTGATGGCGGCTGGCAAACCAAATCCAACGGTGTGATGGCTGTCCTGATCAGCTCTGCCATGATGTCCGGTGTGGTGCTTTACTTCATGCGCCGCTGGAAGCTCTCCGGGGGCCATCTGGTCCTGATGCTGCTTCCTGCACAGCTTGGACTGGTTTTTCAGGGACGCTTTGATGCCAGCGTGATACAGCTTTACTACCTGACGGTTGCTGTCAGTTTGCTGGTGCTGGAAGTGGCCCGCAGCATCCTGCAACCCAGCACCCAGCGTGTTGCGGCCTTCCGCACCATGGCTTTCCTGATTCCAGCGGTGTTCTCCCTCACCTACTTCCTGGGGGTGCTGCTGACCGGACACATGAACTGGGAATTCCACCTGTGGGTCGGAGCGGTGTTCGGGGCCGGAGTGATGGGCCTCCTGCTCTCCTACCTGACCCTGCCCCCTGCCATCACGCCCGAAGTGGCGTAGGTTTCAGGTTCCCCCGTTTCACCACACCCCAGGTGAAACCCACCCCTGCAAAGTGCAGCCAGTGCCACCCGTCTTTTGCATCCACAGGCACACTTTCACCAAATTCAAGTTTGAATGCCTCAGCCGTTCCCACCTCCAGGGGACGGCTGACCTGTTTTAAATTCAGGTGGTGGGCAAGGGCCTTGGCGGGCACAAAGCGCTCGAATTTCACCTCTCCCAGGTAAATGCCCGGAGCAGGGGCTTTCAGTCCAGCCAGACTGGGCAGATGCTCCCGGACCAGATACAGGTGTCCTGCACGCTCAATTACCACACCGTCCAGTTCGCCCTGCAGATGGGCTTTTCTGAATTCCTCCCAGGCTTTCAGGCTGGGTTTGCTGACTTTTGCATGCTCCTCGTAAGTCACGTCCCCCTCTTCACCATCTGTGCGGATCAGTTTTGCCATGAAATGCCCCTCTCCCCGCAATTTGTGGGGAAAGAGTCGGGCCGCTTCAGGCAAACCAAAGCCAGCAGAAAAACTGGGGTGCAGGTGGGCAGAGGCCAGCTGAAATTCGGGATGCTTCTTCAGAAAACCCTCAATGACCTGCTCGTTCTCCTCTTCAGAAAAGGTGCAGGTGGAATACACCAGGGTGCCCTCAGGAGCGGTCAGGGCAGCCGCCTGCTCGATCAAATCCTGCTGCAAGCGCCCCAGACGCTCAGGGGTGCTTTGCCGCCATTCAGAGAGGGCTTCAGGGTCCTTGCGGAACATGCCCTCCCCAGAACACGGCGCGTCCAGCACCACCACATCAAAAAGCCTTTCCCACTTGCGGGCAATGCGGTCCAGGGGATTGCTCAGCACCGTGGTTCTGGCCCCCCAGCGCTCCACATTCTCCAGCAATCTGGGCACCCGGCTGGCCGTGAATTCATTGGCCACCAGCACCCCCTGCCCCTGCATGAAACTGGCCAGATGGGTGGTTTTGCCCCCAGGAGCAGCACAGAGGTCAATCACCCACTGGCCTGGTTTTGGTGCGGCCAGCTCTGCAACCGCCATGGCGCTGGGTTCCTGCAAATAAAACCCCCCTCCCAGAAAGAAAGGATGGGCACTGGGCCTGGAGGTGCTGGCATAATAATGCCCCCAGGGTGTCCAGGGCACCGGACCTTCCAGAAAAGGCAGGCTTTGCACCTGCTTGGGGGTCAATCTGGCGGGGTTGATCCGCAGTCCCAGTGCCCTTTCCTGTTCCAGGGCTGCCCGAAATTCGGGGTACTGCTGGCCCAGCAGGCGCTGCATGCGGGATTCGAAAGCCTCGGGAAGGTGCACGTCAACAGCATAAGGGATTGCTGGGGTGAAAGGCCTGAGGACCCATTGCCGAGGGCCGAGAGCATGGTCTGGCATTCAGACATTCATGTCAAGTCTGAAAGATCCACTTGAGATTCTCCTCCTGTGATCGAGAAGAAGGCAGAGAACATGGAGAGGTGCATCGTTCTTACAAAATGTTGGGCTTCCTGCAAAGCGAAAGCTTTGGCTTCCAGGTTTGCCCTCGGCCCTCGGCTCTCGGCAAATCTTTACAGCAACACCTTCCGCCCCGTTCTGGCACTTTCCAGTGCCCCAAACACCATTTTCATGCTTTTGATGTTGTCGGTGCAGACGGTTTCTGGATCGCGGTTTTCAAGCAGGGCCTGGAACATTTCGTCCAGACAGCCAAAGTGGCCTTCTCTGCCCTCCCAGGTGAATTTTGCCTCCATTCTCTCAACGTCCCGGTGGAAAGCCTGCTGTTCAGGGTCTTTGACCCCCTCGGCGTAAATTTGAGGACCATCCCAGATGGCACTTCCCAGGCTGCCCATCACGCGCCACTGGGCTTCCCAGGAGGTTTGCACCCCTTCTGCGCACCAGCTTCCGTTGTAGGTGAAAACCGATCCATCGGACATTTCGAAGATGCACACTGCTGCAGCATTGCCCTGGTACCAGGAACCTTTCGGGTTGAATTCCTGGCAGTACACAGACACCGGATCGGCCTGCAAAATGAACCGTGCCTGATCGAAGGTGTGGATGGCCATGTCCAGGATCAATGGACTCTCCATGGCATCCCGGAAGCCTCCAAAGTGTGCCCCGATGAAGAAGTTGGCGGTGGCAAATCCGGGGGTGCCGATTTTTCCAGAGTGCACCAGATCCCGGTAGGCCCGGATGGGTTTCAGGTACCTGCGGTTTTGCATGATGGCGTAAGTGCGACCTGCCTGCTGTGCGGCGTCCAGCATGGTCTGGGCATCTTGCAGCGAGGAGGCCATGGGTTTTTCTCCCAGCACATCACAACCTGCAGCAAAGGCGGTGAGGGCGACCTCAAAGTGGGCGTCCGGGATGGTGATGTCCAGCACCAGGTTGGCATCCACCTGTTGCAGCGCATCTGCAAGGCTGCTGAAGGTGGGGCAGGAGAGGCTGTATTTTTCCTGCATCTTCCGGGCACTCTGGGGAAACACATCCACCAGGGCCACAATTTCGGTGTCGGGTCTTTGCAGGGCGTATTCCACCCAGGTCTGGGCCATGCCGCCGCAGCCTGCAACAACAATTCTGAAGGGTTTCATGGGATGTCCTTTCGGGGAAGGAGAGGATGCGGGACAGGTTTATCGAATCGATTCTCCAAGTTTAGAGGTGAACCATCGTCAGGTTAAGAGACCTGTCCTGATCCTGCAAGCAAGGTCTATACAGGAGCAACAAACCCAGATTTCTGGAATCCACAAAACACTTTCCCAGATCACTTCCTTCAGAATCGGACATCTCTTACAGCCTGTCTGTGAAAGCGGGGCAAATACTGGGCAGTACCATGACCACCCTCACCCAGGAATTGCAGGATTGCTATTACCGCAGAGAAGGACACACGCTGGAGGACTTCAGGTATTTCCTCCCCGAAGGCGATCCCCTGATGGAAGAAGAAGAAATTGCCCGCCTGAACGCTCTGGGCATTCCTCCTGCCTACACCGATGTTTTTGTTTCGCCAGACCCTGAGGCAGCGCTGCAGGCTTTTGGTCGGGACAGGGCTGGACGTTTGCAGTACCGCTACCACAGCGATTTCATGCAGAAGAATGCCGAGGTCAAATGGAAACGGCTGGGCAAATTTGCAGAGGCCCTGCCCGCTCTGCGCATGGAAACGGCCAGGGATCTGCGCAGAACCACCCTGCATCCCAGAAAAGTGCTGTCCCTGATGACCCGCCTGCTGTACATTGCCCGTTTCCGGGTGGGCTCGGATTGTTATGTCCAGCAGCACAAAACCTATGGTCTGACCACCTTGCTGAAAAGGCACGTGAAGATCGAGGGAAGCACCATCGAGTTCAAATTCAGGGGCAAACACAGCATCTGGCAGCACAAGGTCACCACCGACCAGACACTGGCCCGCAACCTGGAGCGCCTGAAAGCACTTCCCGGAGCGTTCCTGTTCAAAGCCGAAACCGAAAATGGGCTGGTGCGCATTCAGGCCCACGACCTGAACGCATACATCCGGGAGGTGATGGGTCCTTTCACTGCCAAGGATTTCCGCA
Source organism: Deinococcus roseus (assembly GCF_014646895.1). NCBI lineage: Bacteria > Thermotogati > Deinococcota > Deinococci > Deinococcales > Deinococcaceae > Deinococcus > Deinococcus roseus. Next base: position 15,301 of record NZ_BMOD01000041.1, on the reverse strand, counting down.
CCTGGGGTGGGACCTTGCTGGCGGCAGAGTACCTGTCTCAGGTGGGATTGCCTGAAAGCGAGCGACAGGCGCGCAAGAACCTCACCGAATGCGTGAAGGTGGTGGCAGCAGATCTGGGCAACACACCTGCTGTGGTGCGGGGGCATTACATCTCTCCAAAGGTCTTTGATGTGTACCTGGAAGGCCGCATTCTGGATGACTTCAGGGTCAAAAACCAGATCAACAGCGAAGAGCACCTGACGGCATCTGAGCAGGCTTTGAAGCGGCTGCTGAGGGCAAAAACCCTGTCAGGGCAATGATTCTTGAGGTTCTCAGGTTTTGCTGAGGGTTTTGCCAGCAGGGAGCGCTGGTGAGGGACCAGGGCCTGGAAAAATGCAGGTCAACAAAGACAAGTTGCAAGAACCTTGCCGGGCTGCTGGGAACTCAGAAAATCCTCAGCAACATTAAGCATTGCGGTTTACATTGTGAAGTGCTTTTTTCATACATTTACATGATCTGCTGAGGTGTGTAGTAAAGAAGTTCAACATTAAACACTGGACATTGAACACTGGCACTTTCCCAAAACACACAAGCCCAAAACACACAAGGAGCCCAAAATGAAAAAACTTCCTGCACTTGCTGCCCTGCTGACCTTCAGCCTGCTGGGATGCCGCATGATGGCCTCGCCCAATCCACCTGTACTGGTGTCCACCCAACTGGAGGTGCCCTCTGGCCTGAACACCGCACCCTTCAACCAGGCCCGCACCCTCAACATTCCCAGTGGCATGAAAATTCAGGTGGTGGCCCGTGTGAAAGGGGCCCGCTTCCTGGCTGTCACTCCAGACGGCAATGTGCTGGTGTCCCAGCCCAAAGAAGGCAGCATTTCCCTGGTCCGTCCGGGGGCTGCTTATGCCACCAGTGCCTTCGTGACGGGCCTCAACAACCCGCATGACATGGTGTTCACCCAGATTGAAGGCAAAACCTACCTGTATGTCTCCGAGGCAGGACGCATCAGCCGTTCGGAATACCAGAACGGTGACCTCACCCGCAGGGCCATGGAAGTGGTGGTGGATGGTCTGCCCACCGAACCCCTCCCAGATGAAGACAATTACCGCCACATCCTCAAGAACATCGCCATTGGCGGGGGCAAGCTGTACGTGGATGTGGCCAGCTCCACCAACGAGGACCCCCGCGACCTGCAAACCGATCCCATTCGGGGAGCCATTTACCAGTACGATCTGGATGGCAAAAACCGCAAATTGTTTGCCACGGGCATCCGCAATGCGGAAGGACTGGCTTTTGCTCCAGACACTGGAGACCTCTGGGCGGTGATCAACCAGCGGGATGACATGCAGTACCCCTACCACAAGGACTTTGATGGAGACGGGTCAGACGATTACGGCAAGGTGCTCCCGGATTTTGTGGACAACAACCCGCCCGAGCAATTCATCAAAGTGAAAGAGGGCGGAGATTACGGCTGGCCTTACTGCAACCCGGTCCTCAACAGCACCACGGGATACCAGAACATGCCTTATGTTGCAGATGTGACTCGCAATCCCGACAATTCGGTCAAGGACTGCAACACCATGACCCCCACCGACATGGGCATCCAGGCCCACTCTGCGCCGCTGGGCCTGACCTTCTGGACCGGAGCCAGTGTGCCTGAAGGCTTCAAAAATGGAGCTGTGGTGGGTCTGCACGGCTCCTGGAACCGCCAGTCCTTCACCGGGCACAAGGTCAGCTTCTTCCCCTTCCAGAACGGACAGCCCACCGGAGAACAGGACCTGGTTTCTGGCTGGGTGACGGACGCAGCCAACAAGGTGCGCTGGGGCCGTCCGGTGGACACTGCACCTCTGTCAGATGGCAGCCTGCTGATTTCCGATGATGAAAGCGGTACGGTTTACCGTCTGTATCAGCCCTGAGGTTGCTGGATCTGAAGTTGCTCTGGCTGTGCAGGAACATCCTGCACAGCTCTGTTTGTGGTTTTATTTTCTGTTCTGGGGGGTCAGGTCCCGAAAGTAAGTCCGGCTGTGCATCAGGAAGGCAAAACCTGCCGCCATGACCACCATGGTGATGACCCCCACCGGAAAATAGATGTGGCTGTTCAGAAAGGACAGGGCTGCAGCAATCAAAAGCAGGCCGCCCAGAAAAGCCCTGCGGCCCACCAGTTGCCAGTACAGGAACAGTGTCACCAGGGAACCCAGCAGGAAACTCCACACCCCGATCTGACTGAGGGTGTTTCCCGTGTCAAAGAGGGCAGAGACCTGGGGGGCATCTGGAGCCATGTTTTTCTGCACCATCAGGCCGGTGGCAATGCCTGCCAGCACATCCAGCGCTCCGTAATAGAGGATGTAAAAGAAGCCCATCACCCGGATGGCCCAGGCAGAAACCCCGGGAATGCCAGAGGCAAGCCACCACAGATTGACGCCCAGCATGGGAAAAAGCAGCAGCAGAAACAGATGCAGGGTGGTCCAGGATTGGGCATTCATCCGGGTCAGTTCATGGGGATGAAACACCCCCAGCAAAGCCAGCAGGAGCGGAGACAGGGCAATCCCGACAACGGGCCAGATGCTCTTTTGACTCATGCTTTCATGATGTCACGTTTGCTGTGTCCTGTCGCAGGGCAGAGAAGACAGGAAGAAGACAGGGAAATCACCTGTAGACAGCAAAAAAGTGTAGGCAGCAAAAAAGACGGGCATTGGCCCGTCTTTTGAATGGAAAAGAGAATCAGCCAATCTGGGTTCTGCCGCCCAGGAAAGGCTGCAACGCTGCAGGAATGCGGATCGAGCCGTCTGCTTGCTGGTGGTTCTCCAGAAAAGGCACCAGAATGCGGGGGCTGGCAATCCCGGTGTTGTTGAGCGTGTGCGGGAACTGCATTTTGCCTTCCCTGTCCTTGTACCTGATGTTGGTGCGGCGGGCCTGCCAGTCGCCCAGGTTCGAGCAGGAGTGGGTTTCGCGGTATTTTTGCTCGCTGGGCACCCAGGTTTCGATGTCATACATCCACACTTTGCCTGCGCCCATGTCTCCGGTGCAGTTCTGGATCACCCGGTAGGGGAGTTCCAGCGCTTTCATCAGGGCCTCTGCATTGGAGAGCAGTTTGTAGAACCATGCCTGCGATTCTTCGATGTCTCCCCTGCAGATCACGTACTGCTCGACCTTTTTGAACTCATGCACCCGGATCAGGCCTTTCACATCGCGGCCTGCCGAACCTGCTTCACTGCGGAATGCACCCGAGATGGCCGCGTAAGTCAGGGGCAACTGGTCTTCAGAAAGCACCATGTCCCGGTGCAGTTCGTTGGCAGGCACTTCGGCGGTTCCGGCCAGCATCAGGTCCTGGCCTTCCACTTTGTACACCTGATCTTCACCGCCAGGGAAATGCCCGGTGCCTTCAAATGCCTTGCCGCGCACCAGGGCAGACAGGCCCATGGGGGTGAAGCCCCTGCCAGACAGAAAGGTCATGGCAAAATTCATCAGGGCCATTTCCAGCAGCACCATGTCGCCCTTCAAAAGGTAAGAACGGCTGCCCGAGACATTGCCCACCCGGTCAAAGTCTGCCCAGTCTTTCTGTTGCAGCAGGGTGATGTGGTCCTTTGGCTCAAAATCAAAGCTGGGAAGTTCACCTTCACGGCGCACTTCCACGTTCTCTTCATCATCGCGGCCCACCGGTACGCCTGCAAGGGGCACATTGGGCACTTTCAGCAGCAGGAGGCGCAGTTCTTCCTGTTTTTCACGCAGGTCGGCTTCCAGGGTTCTCAGTTCCTCCCCCAGGTCCTTGCCTTTCTGGATCAGGGCAGGGCGCTCTTCCGGGGAAGCCTTGGGCACCAGTTTGGCGTTCTGGTTGCGTTCGGCCTGTCTGGCCTCCACGGTTTTCTTCAGTTCGCTGAGCTGCTGGTCTGCGGCCAGCAGCTCAGCGAGGTCCAGGTTCACACGTTTCTGCTTGATGGCTTCACGGACGGTTTCGGGGTTTTCTCGGATGAATTTCAGATCAAGCATCTTGATTCCTATTCAGACACAAAGGATGCAAGAGTGCATCCTCTGGAGGGCTTAACTCAGGTTGCTTAGGGCTGGCTTACTCAACCACACGGGGAACTTTGAAGAAACCCTCTTCCTGCTCGACAGACACGCCCATGGCGGTTTCATGGGTGAACATGTCGCCCACCACATCGTCCCGGAAAACATTCACCAGATCGATGGGGCGCTGCATTTCTTCCACACCCTCGGTGTCGAGTTCCTGCAGTTTGTCAAAGTAGCTGAGGATCTTGTTCATTTCAAGCTGAATCTGCTCGGTTTCTTCCCCACTGAGCTCCAGTCGGGCCAGTTTCTTGAGGTGCTCCATCTCGGCGGACGTGATCATGGAGAGCATTATATAGCGGTCAGCACTGGACTTTCAGCCATCGGCAAGACAGCCAGTGGATTGGGGGTGCAGAATCCTGTCAGGTCCGCAGGTCTAGAATGCCGATATGCCAAAAATGATGCAGACCGAGTATGGAGAATGGTATGTCCCTTATAAACCAGGTGTCCTGAGAAACCTGATGGGCCAGAGCTGGTTTCCCTACCTTTGCTTTTTCATCGGTCTGGCAGTGTTTGGCATGGCTGCTGCAGTCACCGAGGGCATCTACAAACGCAAAGACCTGATCCAGACCCGCAAACACCTGCTGCAGGTGCTTCCGGTGCTGGGAAAACGCACAGCAGCCGTGCAGGTCATTGAATTCACCGACTACGCCTGTGCTTTCTGCTCTGAAGACCATTTTAAATTGCAAAAAACCCTTCAACCCTACATCGACAGGGGAGAGGTGGCCCTGTTCACCCTCAACATCCAGAAGCTGGGTCTGGCAGGAGCACTGGGAACCCGTTTTGAGTACTGCATTTCCAGACATGATGCAAATCACCTGCAGCCTTTCATGGACCGGGTGTTTCAGAACAACAACGATGTGCTGGATGCAAAGCACTACCAGCAGCATTATCAGCAGACAGGCGGCACCCGCAGCAAAGAGGTGCAATCCTGCCTGAACAGTCCAGAAGCCACCACTTACCAGACCAACCTGAAAAGATACGTGGAAAAACTGGGGGTGCAGGGCATCCGGGTCAGTTATGGATCCGTGGCTGTGCAGGACCATGTGATGGGTGATGTGCGCGGTCTGGAACGCTGGGTGCAGGACACCGTGACACAGAACGGAAAACTTCCCGCCGAATTTCAGCGGGAAGCCCAGCGACTCTATTGACAGGGGCTCTACAAACCTGCATGGACCTGCTGGCTCAGAGGGGGTTGCCTTCAATCGCATTGGGGATGCGGTACTGCGAACAATTGTACAGGTTGGTGACTTTCAGGGTGAATTTGTAGGGGGAGGCAGGATCAGATTTGACGAAAAGGTGCTGTCTCCTGGGTTGGTGTGTGCAAAGCAGTTCGGTCAGGCGGTCTGAACCTGTAAGGCTGCCTCCAGGAAACGGTCGTTCTCCTGCGGGGTGCCCACAGAAACCCTCAGGACCCCTTCCAGCATGAACCCACTGTCCTGCCTGCGCACCAGAACCCCGTGTTTGATCAATTCCTGGTAGGCTTCGGGGGCATTGGGGGTGCGCACCAGAAAGAAATTGGTGCTGGAAGGATACACCGTCCAGGTGGGGTGGGCTTGCAGGGCTGAAACCATGCGGTCCCGCTCTGAACGCTGCTCATCGGCAATTTTCTGCACGTAACCGGGGTTTTCCAGGGCCACTTCCACGGCCACGGTGGTCAGGGCATTCACATTGAATGCCGAAATCACCTTCTGGAGTTCGGTGGCGAGTTCTACGCTGGTCAGGGCATACCCCAGACGCAGACCGGCCATTCCCCAGGCTTTGGAGAAAGTACGGATGACAATCACATTGCCGTATTTCTCCACGGCATAACGGAAGTCGTTCCCCCCGAACTGGTAATACGCCTCATCAATCACGCTGAGCCAGCCGTGTTCTTTTGCCACTTCCAGCAAAGCCTCCACCTCTGCAACGCTGTCCAGTTTTCCGGTGGGAGCGTGTGGCTCGGTGATGTAGAACAGGCCAGGGCCACCTTTCTGCAGCTCTGCTTTCAGGGCTTCCACCGGCAGGCTGAAATCAGGATTGAGGGGCACCAGGGTCAGGTCAGACTCCAGAATGCTGGCCTCTAAGGTGTATACCGCAAAGGTGGGTTTGACAGTCAAGACCTTCTGGCGCAGTCCGGCCAGAGAGGTGAGCTGATGCAACAGCACATTGCTGCCCGGAGTCACCACCACCCCAGCAGGATTCCAGTTCTCAAATTTGCCAATGGCCACCTTCAGGCGGTCTGCATGCAAATCCGGGTAACGGTTGAAAGGGGTGTCCAGAATGCGCCTTGCCACCTCCTGCTTGAGGTCAGCAGGAAAGTCATAAGGGTTTTCGTTCTGGTCCAGTTTGATGGGAACGTCTATGGCTTGAAAAGGATAGGCGGGCGTGTCTTTCACCGATTTGCGGATCGACTGCGTCATGGGCAGATTCTAACCTGATCTGCCACAGCCCTGACAAGGAAAACGTCTTGTTGATCCGCCATTGCACCCAGTCTTGACCCGGTTCAGCCTCACTGTTCTGGCTTAGTGGGGTCAGGAAGAACGGGACAGCACAGGTTCTTCCTGCCAGAACAACTCGATTCCCTCAGAGGCCAGCCAGGCGTCCAGATCATGCCCAAAAAGCCCCAGGTTGTTGAGGGCACGGTGGGCGGTCATCAGGGCATACCCGGCGCTCTCTGCAGAAAGGGTGCCATCCTGCACGGCATGCAGGTACTCATCGGTGTCCAGGATGCGGGCATGGCTGCCCTGGTACACCAGCAGATCCAGGTAGTAATCCTCGGTGCACCACTGGTGCCCTTTGTGCTGAATGCGCATGACATCCAGGTAGTAATCGTGGGTGTGGTCGCCTCTGGCCTCATCGTGGTAGTGAAACACATTCACCTGCAAGCCCAGACGGGGAATCAGGTGGGCTTCCCAGTACTGGATTCTGGGGTGGTGCTGGAACCGCCGGGCCACATAAAGCCCGAAGTCGGTCTGCTGGTAATGGTCCACAGGACGCACACCTTTGGGTTCGGTGTGCAGGTACAGCAGGGTGTCATGCAGGCTCACCTTGATGGGATGCATCTTTCCAGTATAGGGAAACCCCCTAATTTCTCGATCTGCACATTGAGCAAAATCCCGGCAAATGGGTCATCTTCCTCAGCAGCGGTGTTTTTGGGCACACACAAAGCCAGAAGTTGTCTGAAAAATCAGCCCTGAAATCAGCGCTTGACACCCACATGCACTGCAGCCAGCCCAAAAGTCAGCGCCTGATAGGAGGTGGAAAACCCAGTTTCCTCCATCATCTTCCTGAGTTTTTCAGGATCAGGAAAAGCCATGATGGATTCGGGAAGGTAGGTGTAGGCGTTCTTCTTGCCCGAAACCAGTGAACCCATGAAAGGCAGCACCGTTCTGAAGTAAAAACGCACCAGACTGCCAAACAGCCCTTTTTGCGGTGGGGGGAACTCCAGAATGACCGCCCGGCCTCCGGGTTTCAGCACCCGGTGAAATTCCTGCAAACCGCGCTCAAAGCTGGCGAAATTGCGGAACCCAAAAGCGCAGGTCAGGGCGTCAAAAGACTGGTCTGCATAAGGCAGGCTCAATGCATCCCCTTCTTCCAGGGTGATGTCGATGTGCTGCTGTCTGGCTTTCTGGCGGCCCACCTCCAGCATGGCAGGCACAAAGTCCGAACCAATCACTCTGGCACTGGGCAGGGCCTTTTTCAGCATCAGGGCAAAATCAGCGGTGCCGGTGGCCACATCCAGCACCGTGGCCGGACGGTTCTGCAAGGCCAGCTGGGTGGCGGTTTTGCGCCACGACTGGTCCACGCCCAGGCTCAAGAGGCGGTTGAGCAGATCGTAACGGCCAGCAATGCTGCTGAACATCTCCCGGATCTGCTCGGGTTTCTCCTGGGACTCACCCACCACAGGTTTGACGTCTTTCACGAGGCTTAGCCTAGCACAAGAAGCCGGGACGAATGTTGATCCTCACCGAATGAAGCTGTAGTCCTGAACCCCCAGCACATACTGGGCAATCAGTTCGATGGTGTTGTCCACATCATCCAGGTCCACAATTTCATTGGGAGAGTGCATGTACCTGGATGGGATGCTCAAAACCGCACCTGGAACCCCGGAGCGCACCAGATGGATTTCGTCTGCATCGGTGGCGGTGTGGTTTCTGCTGGCACTGAGGGTGAACTTCAGTTTGTGCTGGCTGGCCGCATCCTGTAGTCCTTTTGCCACTGTTGGATGGATGAAAGGCCCCACCGTGATGGCGGTTCCACTGCCAAACTCGCTTTCGCCGTATTTCTTGGCATTGACCCCCGGAGCCTTGCTCTCGAAGCACAGATCCACGGTGAAGGCCAGATCGGGATTCAGGCCATAAGCAGCCACCCTGGCCCCCCAGGCCCCGATTTCCTCCTGGGTGCTGGCCACCGCCACCACTTTCTCCTGCACCCCCAGTTCCTTCATGCGCCTGAGGGCTTCCAGCACCACATAAGCCCCGATGCGGTTGTCCAGGGCAGGGGAGATGATTTTGCGCCCGGAAAACAGCACGGGTTGCTCCACACGCCCAGGAGTTCCCACTTTCACGCGGTTTTTGACTTCTTCTGCAGGCAGGGCAGCATCCAGCCACAGATCATCAATTTTGCTGGCTTTGGAGCGCTCGTCTGCATCCATCAGGTGGATGGGTTTCTTGCCCACCACTGCAAGCACATCTCCACCTTCAGCGAGCAGCCGGATGCGCTGTCCCACCAGCACCTGGGGATCCCAGCCTCCCAGACCCTGAAAGGAAATCAATCCTCCGTCGTCCACATGGGTGACAATGGTTCCAATCTCATCGATGTGCCCCGAAAGCATCACGGTGTTTTTGCCCTCTGGATTGAGCACTGCAAAGGCGTTGCCATAACGGTCTTTGTAGGTCTGGTCTGCAAAGGTGGCGGCTTCCTGCAACCAGGCCGAGGTGGCCCGTTCTTCGTAGCCAGATGGCCCAGCGGTTTCCAGCAGGGATTTCAGGAAAGTGATGTGGCTCATTGGGACCAATATAACCCGTCAGGTGCACAAAAGGTGTGCTTAAAGCCTGTTTGATGGTCCTTCACTGGGCGGGCAAAGTCACCGTCACCGTGGTGCCCTCTCCAAGCTGGCTTTCAATGTGGTGGGTGCCTCCACGGGCCTCAATGCGCTCTCCCATCTGCTTCAGGCCCAGACCTCCTGCAGTGGTGACCCGTTCTCCCACCTGGGCAGGATCGAAACCCTTCCCATCGTCTCCCACCATCAGGGTGACGGTGGCTCCGGCCAGCAAGGACACCCACACCCGTCTGGCCTGGGAGTGCTTGGCCACATTGTTGAGGCTTTCCTGCAAAATGCGGAAAATCACCGCCTCATCGCTGGGAGAAAGCTGCACCTCCCCCTGCACATTCAAATCGGTGAGGATGTTGTGCTGCTCTCCAAAATCCGTGACGTACTTCTTGACGGTCTCGGTGAGTCCAAAGCGCTCCAGATCAATGGGTCTGAGGGCAAAAATGCTGCGCCTGACCTCCTTGATCTGCTCCCGCAGGGTTTGCTTGGACAGCACAATTTCACTGCGGGCCTTCTCCAAGTCTTTTTCCAGCAGGCGCTCAGCCAGATCCAGTTTGATGGCAGTGAAAGCCAGGCTCTGCGCGATTCCATCGTGAATCTCACGGGCAATGCGGTTGCGTTCCTCGTTGATCGCGAGTTCTTCGGAGTACAGGTAAGCACGGGCATTGCGCACCGCCAGGGTGGCCTGATTGCCCATCAGGGCCAGCAATTGCACCCCAGGTCCCTCCAGAGGTGCATTGTGCTGGTAGGCCAGCACCAGCACCCCCTCCAGGTGCTCCCCTTCCAGCATGGGCACCCCGATGGCATGTGAGGCCTCAGGGAGCATGGTCTGGGCAGGTGCGTCAGTGGTCATCAGGGGAATGCGGGCCTCTGCCACCTCACGGGCAAAAGTGCTGACCGCTCCACCCTGATGGGTCCGGCCTGCGAAATCCCTGGCCCACACCAGCCTGAGGACCCCATCCTGATCCATCAGGTACGCAAAGCCTGCCTCTGCAGCGCTGCGCTCCATCATGCGGGTCAGCACGCTTTCCAGCAGGCGGTTCATGTTGCGCTCCGCCCGGATGGACTCATCCACCTGATACAGCGTCATCAGATCACGGGTGCGCTGCTGCGCCGCTTCGATGGCCGTGCCCACCTCGCCAGAAAGGGCCTCCACCAGGGTGCGCTGCTCGCTGGACATCTCCAGATCAAATTTCAGGTAAGCCCCACCCACCAGGGTGCCAGAAGAGTAAAACGGCACCGCAATCAGGATGCCCTGCTCTGCGCCCCGGTGCTCGATCACCCTGGGGATGTCCCGTGGAAAGATCCCTGGATTGCTGTGCAGGGATCCGTCTTCCTCAACCACCCGGTACACATTGCCAGACAGGATCAGCATGCCCGATTTTGCCCCGGAAGCCTGCACCAGACCTCTGGCAGCCACATCCAGCACCTCTTCCAGATCGCTGGCCTCTGCCAGACGCTTGATCAGCACCTGTACGGTGTCCAGTTCCTTGTAGAGCCTCGCCTGCTCCAACTCCATTCTGGCCCGCACCTTGATCCCTTCCAGAATCCAGGCAATGGTGAAATAGGTGGTGATCGGCCCCACTCCGCCATAAAACAGCAGTCTTGCAATGGTGGCATGCGGCTCCACCCACAAACGCATCAGGGTCTCAAACCCCAGCACCAGAATCAGAATCAGTGGCGGCATCACATTGCGGGCCAGCCGCACACTGCGCGACAGTTGCTCGGGTTCACTGGCCGGATGCAGGAAATCCAGGGGTTTCATGGTCATTGGGGCTCCCTTCCGGAGGCCGAGAGCCGAGGGCACAGGGCCGAGGGCAAAAAATGCTCTTGCTCAAGCTTTAGGGATTTGACATGCTACCGAAGCTTTTGCACAGTACGCTCTCGGCTCTCGGCTCTCGGCTCTCGGCCCATCTCAATCCTCAATGATGAACTTCTTGCTCTTGGCGGCCCACAAAGCCTGCGCCCACAGGCCGCGCAGCATGCGAATCTGGTCTTCGGTCATGCGGGCCTGATCGAAGACCTTGCGCATCTGGCGCATCTTGTGTTTCAGACGGGGCTGATCGGTGTAGTTCACCTTCAGAATGAAGTCTTGCAACTGCTCGTAAAAGCGCTCCATCTGCTCTCTGGGGGCCAGATCGGTGGCCTCTGTCACAGGCACCGGGACGGCACCAGAGCTGCGTTCTGCTTGCAGAAGCTCATAGCAGCAGAGCAGCACAGCCTGAGCAAGGTTCAGAGACGCATAATCCGAGGTGGGAATGCGCAGCACCGACTGGCAGCGGGCCAGTTCATCGGTGGTCAGGCCCGATTCTTCACGGCCAAAAACCACACCCACCTTCTGAAACGCAGCCAGCATGGGTTTTACCTCAGAAGGAAAGATGGGTTCGGGCAGATCGTCCCGCTGGCGGGCTGTGGTGCCCATCAGGAAATCCAGGTCTGCAGTGGCCTCTTCCAGGGTGGCAAAAATGGGGGCCTGACGGACCAGTTCTTCTGCATGCACGCTGAAAGCAATGGCTTCGCTGTCCAGCACGTTGCATCTGGGGGCCACAATCCGCAGATCGTTGGCACCCATGTTCTTCATGGCTCTGGCAGCAGAACCGATGTTACCGGGGGTTTTGGGGGAAACGAGGATCACGCTCAGGGCAAAAGCCGACATGGGAAGAGTTTACAGTCTACAGTTCACAGTGAACAGTTTGGATGTTTTCTTTTCTCTGTGAATGCCGGGGATGCCCAGAGCAATGTTTGTTCAGATGCTGTGACCTGTAAACTGTGAACTGTAAACTCAGATCATGATTCTGCTTTTGCATGCTTTTCCCCTGAACAGCCAGATGTATTCCCTTTTGCAACAGGAACTTTATGACGCCGGGGAGGAGGTTTTTGCCCCCAACTTTCCCGGTTTTGGAGGCCAGCAGGGCACCCTGGATTCCCTGGAAGGACACGCCCAGCAATTGCTGAAAGCCCTGCCTCAGGAGGGCGTGGTGGGTCTGGGGCTCAGCATGGGAGGGTATGTGCTGATGCGCCTGCTGGCCCTGGCTCCAGAGCGCTTCAGTGCGGCCATTTTTGCCAACACCCGCATGGGACAGGACACCCAGGAGGGCAGGCAAAAACGCCTCACCATGGCCCAGAAAGTGCTGGAGGAAGGCACCCAGGTGGCCCTGGACGCGATGCTGCCCGGTCTGGTGGGAGAAGATGCTCCCGAGGACATCCAGGACAGCGTGAAAACCATGATCCTGCAGGCCAGTCCTGAAGGGGTGGCAGCAGCACAACGCGCCATGGCAGACCGTCCGGACTCCCACGAAGCCCTGTCCAGATTGAACATTCCTGTGCTGGTGATTGGCGGCAGCGAGGACACCCTGATCCCTGAAGAAGCGGCCAGAGAGATTGCAGAAGTCACAGGGGGCAAATACGTGGAACTCAAAACCGCTCACCTCAGCAACCTGCTGGACCCCGATGGATTCAATGCTGCAGTGCTGGAATTTCTGGAGGATGTGCGGGGCTGAGGTTTCTGTTGTGAGGGCGCAGCGTGGTGTGACCTCACAAACCCAATTCAGATTTCTTCCGCAGGGCGAGGCATGCCTCGCCCCTACGGGTGCTTTTCCTCATCCCCTCTAAACCTCTCAGGCAACTTTCCCCCTTGCCCTGTAAAATGGTCCCTGTATGAAACTGATTGGCATTCTGATCGAGGACTACTTTGACGAGCGTGAAGTGATCTACCCTTACTACCGTGTGCAGGAAGCCGGTTTTGGCGTGGTGGTGATCGGTCCCAAAGTGGCCACCTACCATGGCAAGACCCCTTTCACCATCGATGCGACCATCGCTGCGGAAGATGTGAAGGCCGATGACCTCGCGGGCCTGATTGTTCCTGGTGGCTTTGCCCCGGACCGCATCCGCCGCCACAAGAGCATGACCAGCCTGATCCATGACATTGATGCCCAGAAGAAACCCCTGGGTGCTGTGTGTCACGGTGGCTGGGCCCTGATCAGCGCCAAAGTGGTGAAAGGCCGCACCCTGACCGGGTTCATGTCCATCCGTGAGGATCTGGAGCATGCCGGAGCCAATTACCTGGAGGAGCGCGTGGTGGTGGCTGGCAACCTGGTGACCGCGCAGCACGTGGACGACCTGCCTGGATTTGTCAAGGCTTTTGTGGATCTGTTCTGAAAGCAGAAAAACACCAGAAAGGGCGCAGTCATGCGCCCTTTCTTTTTCAAGAGGTGTTCAGTCTTCCAGGAGGGTCCGGTACAGCGCGATGTATTCTGCAGCGGCTTTCTCCCAGGAGAAGTCCTGCTTCATGCCTTCCTGGGCACGGTACTCCCAGGCTCCCCGGTCTTCGTAGACCCCACGGGCTTCTTTCAGCACGTTTCTGAGGGCCTGAGGGGTGGCATCACGGAAGCGGAAACCCAGATGGGGAGGAACGGTGTCATGCAGCCCTCCGGTGTCCCTCACAATGGGAACGGTTCCGTAACGCATGCTGATCATCTGGCTCAGGCCGCAGGGTTCAAAACGGCTGGGCATCAGGAAAGCATCCGCACCCGCGTAAATGCGGTGGGACAGGGCTTCTTGCATGCCAGACCTGAACTTGAACGAAGGCACGTGCTCATCCAGCACCGTGAAAATCCCTTCCAGGTTGGCATCTCCGCCCCCCAGAATCAGCAGGTTCCAGTCCTGCAGCAGTTCCTGCAGGAAAGGCAGGATCAGATCCAGGCCCTTCTGGGTGGCCAGACGGGTCACGGCAGCCAGGATGGGTTTGTCATCAAAGCCGAATTCCTGACGCAGTGCATCACGTGCAGCCTGTTTGCCTGCATAATCGCTGAATTGCACGATGTCCGGGTCTGTTCGGGGGTCCCAGCGGTCGGTGTCCAGGCCGTTCAGGATGCCGCGCAGTTTGCCCTGATACTGGCTCTGCCGGAGGATGCCGTCCAGTCCCTCGCCGTAAGTGGGGGTGGTGACTTCCTGGGCATAGGTGGGAGAAACGGTGGTGACCACATCGGCGTAACGGATGCCTGACTTGATGTAATTGACATCCCCAAAGAACTCCACCCCATCTGGATGCACCAGATAAGAAGGAAGGTGCGTCCAGGACAGCACATCCTGTGGGTTCCAGCGGCCCTGGTGTTGCAGGTTGTGGATGGTGAAAGCCGTGCTGATGCCGTGCAGCCTGGGATGGGGCGCAGCGTACTGGATCATGGCGGGCAGCAGACCCACCCCCCAGTCGTGGGCGTGCAGCACATCCACATGCGGCAGATGCAAGAGGGCGTGCATGGAGGCCAGACAGAAACGGGCAAAACGCTCCGGGTCGTTCTCATAGCCGTACAGTTTGGGGGTGTGCACCAGCGGAAAGTTCAGGAAGTAGTGGCTGACCCCATCCAGCACCACCTGACCCAGGTTGACATTGCCAATTCCATGCACATGAAAGGTCTTGATCACTTCAGGTGGGTGGGGGGTCTGCAGGGTTTCGTACCAGGGGCTCAGGGTGCTGGACGTGTGCCCGTGTTTTTGCAGGGCGTAGGGGAGTGCTCCGGCAACATCAGCGAGGCCTCCAGTCCTGGAAAAGGGAAACACTTCAGTGGATACGTGCAGGACGTGCAATTTAGAATGCGGCATCATTCATCCTCGCTTTGTGGAGCTTTGTGGAGCTTTGAAGGGTTTTGAAGAGCTTTGAAGGGTTTTGAAGAGCTTTGAAGGGTTTTGTGGAAAGCCCATCTTTCCAGACTTGACTTCTAGTCAGGGTACGCCAAATGTGAGCAAAAACCAAGTTGGGTTTCAGACATCTCATGGCCCATGAATCCCTGGTGGATGCCTGAAGGGAATTGCTGACTGGAACGCTTCTGGCCCGGATGGCTGTGGTTTTGGGGCTGTGCACCCTGCCAGAAATTTGACTTTTGTCCGATTTGATGCTACTTTGATTCTCGCCTGCGAGCGCTGGCGTTTTGACCCGGGCTCTTAGCTCAACGGTCAGAGCAGTCGGCTCATAACCGATTGGTTACAGGTTCAAATCCTGTAGGGCCCATTTGGGGGCGGTTAGCTCAGCGGTAGAGCACTCGCTTCACACGCGAGGGGTCACGTGTTCAAATCACGTATCGCCCACCACCAGAGACTGTGAAAGAAGAAACCGGAGACGCAAGTTTCCGGTTTCTTGAACTTGCAACCCTTTTGCACACCTGGAGAAGAAGGATTATCCTGACTGCCGATTCTCAAAATCCACAGGGGACAGGTGAC
>NZ_BMOD01000040.1 GCF_014646895.1 Deinococcus roseus | reverse complement strand
CCCACCCACTTGTCACTCAGGTCCGAGTGGCCCTCAGGTTTGGGTCTGGGTTCAGCGTCTGAACGCTCCGTGACGTAGAAGGAGGCGAACAGCACAAGCTCAGTTCCTCACACCCGATGAGCACAAATGCAGATTGCAGGGGAACAGGGCAGCCCGTCCGTAGCCCTCAGAATTCACCAGGGCAACATCATCCCGGCTGAGGAATCCCAAGGGCTCAGGTTCAGAGGGTAGCCCCGAGGTAGCCCGCAATTCCACAGGGGCAGCAGGGAAAGCACCCCAACAAACGACCCTGCCCAAATCCACCCACTGGCACAGGGTTTCACTCGGGCAGGGTCAACAGGGTCATCACCTGTGAGTGTTCAGTTCAGCTGGCCTGAGCCCAGCAGAGCGGTCATCGGCAGGGCGGCTTCCCTGCGTTGCTCCTCGTACACATGGGTGTACACCTTCAGCGTCAGGCTGGCATCCGTGTGCCCCAGCCGTTCACTCACCACCTTCACCGGAACCTTGCTGGCAATCAGCAGGCTGGCCGAGGTGTGCCTCAGGTCATGCAGCCGGATTCTGGGCACCCCTGCCTGCTGGATCAGCTTCCCGAAGATCTTCACCACGTTGGAGGGCAGCATGTAGGTTCCATGGGTGGACGGGAACACCAGCTTCTGGTCAGCGGCCTGATTCTTCCTGTGCTCCCGCAAGACTTCAACTGTATCCGGCGACAGAGTGATGCGCCTGAAACTGGTTCGGGTCTTTGGGGCATTCAGGTGGACCTCGTGCCCACACTGCACCAGACTGTAGCGCACCAGCAGTTCCTGACCCTCCAGGTCCACATCCTCCCAGTGCAGCCCCAGCAGTTCACCCCGACGCATTCCGGTGGTCAAAGCCAAATAGAACAGGGGGTACAGCCGATGGGTCCGAATGGCCTCCAGGAAGGTCCGCGCATCGTTTCCCGACCATACGGTGAGCGTCCGGGCCTCCACCCGTGGGGGCTTCACCTTCTGGGTCGGGTTACTCCCCAGCAGCCCCCAGCTGACGGCCTGGTAGAAGGCTTGCCTGAGCAGTTCATACACCCGCTTGAGGAGTTGCGGGGATGCCCCGTTCTCAGAGAGATGGGAGAGCAACTGCTCAATGGTGAGGGGTGTGACCTTCATCAGCTTGACCCCTCCGATGTGGGAGGTGATGTGCAGCTTGACCACCTGACGGTACTCCAGATGGGTCTTCTGCCTCACGGTCCGTTCCTTGTGCCTGAGCCATTCCTGCATGAACTCCGCAACGGTGGTGGGGGTGCGCTGGACCAGTGTCCCTTCGTGGTGTTCCCGCAGGGCAGCTTGCAGCTTGGCTTTCACCTCAGCCTGGGTCTTGCCCGTGTAGGAACGGCGAATCTGCTTGCCGTGCTCGTCATGACCCAGGGTCACGGCTCCCCTCCAACTTCCATTGGGTTGCTTGTAGATCGTGCCTTCTCCATTTGCGCGTTTGCTCATCTCGGAATCCTCTCGGCTGACCCGCTCAGGGGTAACTTAACGTTTGACAAGTCAGGTCAACTGAAATGAATTATTCCTCGTTTGGGAGAGCCTTGAAGCAAATCCGAACAGGAAATGTCGGTTTGTGTTGGTAGGGGGGGTTTGGATCGGAGGCCCGTCCGAGTTTCCCTCATCCTGCACGGAGGAATTCCCATTCTGCGATAACAGGAGGGGTTGCACTTTCCGGGAGAATGAGGTAGCGACCACGCAATGGGTGCGCGAAAGGAGCAACGATGCTGAATTCAGACGAAGTGCTGCTCACCACCGAGGAAGCCCTGGAGTACCTGGGGATCAGCAGGCACCAACTCGCACGGGCCAGACAGTCGGGCAAGCTGCCGTCAACGTTCATTGGCTTTGTGATCAGGCAGCGGGACGCCGATGAATTCAAAGCCCAGTACCTGGGGCCTCGCAGCCGCAAGGTCCGGGCCACCCCCCTGAAGAAAGGAACACCAGAGTGAAGCAGGTCGCCTTCTGCCACAAAGGTCAACCTGCCCCAGACAGCGAGATGGAAGCGGGATCTGCTCTCATTATCGCTCGGAACCAAAGCCACCCCCTCATTCCCACAGGAGCGCAACAATGAGCAGCACACCCCTCAGCAATGATTTCACCCTCACCCTTGATCTGGACCTGCCCGGCTTGTTCACCCGGTACTTCACCGCTTGGTTCCCCTTGAACCCCATCAAGCATGGACGGATGACCAGCCATGACCCGGTCACAGGCACCAAGGGCTGCACCACAGAGAAATCTCCCATCACATCAGAGATTCTGTTCAAGCATCTGACCGTGGAGGGCCATGTGGGTCGTGTGGGTTGCCTCCCTGGAACAGCAGACAGCACCCCTGTGGGATGTGTCGACATTGACCGCAAGCATTACGACACTGATGACGGCTTCCAGAAGGTGGTGCAGGATATTCAGGCTCGCTGTGTCCAGCATGGGGTTCATGTGTACCCGGAGGTGTCGACCAATGGGGGCATGCACCTGTGGTTGTTCCTCACTGAACCCGTCGGCTACCCTGCCATGCACAGGTTCCTGCGAACAATTGTTACGGAAGCAGGGCACCCCAAGGTGGAGGTCTTCCCCAAGGGTGGTGCAGCAGACAGCTCGTGGATCTTCCTGCCCTATGCTGGAGCGGCAATCCATCCCAGAGGTCTGGGCATGACCTACTTGCAAGATCAGGACGGACGCCCAATTCCATTGGAGGAGTTGGACCTGTGGGTGAAGCGCACCCCTGTCGGTGTGGTGGCGCACGTTATAAGCCAGAATTTGGTGGGTGCAAATGGCGGAGCATCCAAAGCCACCCTTACCGATGCCCTCCCATCTTCCCGTTCGGACCTGGATGGGGGCAAGTTTGACCTGCTGAAGGAGGCCATGCTGCGTAAGCCTCCAGAAGGAGCTGAACGGCACAACTCCGCATGGGCATTCCTGAATTTGGCCCGTCGGATGGGCAAGCAACAGGAGATGCTGGAGGTGATGAGGTCTCCAGGGTTCATGTCCCTGTGGTTTGCTGACGGTTCTCGCACCCCGGAGCAGTGGGAGGCCGAACTTGATCGTCTGGTGCAGGGCAAATCAGAATCGCACAACCGAGAATATGGACTGACCTTTCTCAAGGAGCAGGGCTGGGAGTTGCCAGATCTCAGCAAGCCCCAAGTTGGGAAGGAACAAACCAATAAGCGACCCGACGCCATTGCTGTCCTGCGGGATGTGATCATGGCTCGACTCGGCAAGTTACCAGAACGCAAGCACGTTCCCACTCGCATGAGTGCCCTTCAACTCCTGGCAATCGACATTGACCCGGTGCAGTTCATCATTCCTGGCCTGCTGACCGAGGGACTGGGGATGCTCACAGGACGCCCGAAGATGGGCAAGAGTTTCATGTCTTTGAGCCTCGCCCTCTCCATTGCTCAGGGGAAAGCAGCATTGGGAGACAGCAAAGCCTGTGAGCATGGGGACGTGCTGTATCTGGCCCTGGAGGACAGTCAGACCCGCACTCAGGACCGTATGAAGATCATGCTGGGCACGGATGCAGTGGATGACCTGCGTCTGGATGTGTGGTGGCAGATTCCCCGACTGGACCTGGGAGGGCTGGAGGCCCTGATGGACTGGCTGGAGTCCCGCCCCAGACCCAGAATGATCATCGTAGATGTGTGGGGCAAGTTCATGCCACCCTGTCCAAGTGGCCGGGACGAGTACACGTTCCTGTCTGAAGTGATGATGTTGCTGCAACAGGTGGCTCTGGCCTTTCATGTGTGCATCTTGCTGGTGCACCACACCAAGAAACCAGGGAAGAAGACAGGAGAGGACTTCCTGGATCAGGCGATGGGGAACACGGCACACACCAGCAACCTGGATGTGCTGATGATGCTGGACCGCAAACGGGATCGGAGCGATGCGGTGCTGCATGTTACAGGTCGGGATGTGCATGAGCAGCAGGTGCTCCTGTACCGAAATGAGAAGAACCTGCGCTGGGAGCGGGGTGCTCAGCGACCTGATGCTCACGTGTCTGAGGTACAGATGACCGTGCTCTTGTACCTGAGGCATGGAGAAACGACCATCAAAGACCTGAAGCAGCACCTGAAGAAATCCGAGACCGCCATCCGTGAGGTGCTGACCCGTTTGCACGAGATGGGACTGATCACCATGACCAAGCCCACCTCAGGGCGGACGGTCATCTATACCCTGTCCTCTGAGGGTGAGAAGTTGCTGGGTGAGGTGGATCAGTTGAACATACCGGACACACCCGTAGGACCAGAGGTGTGGGATGGGGTGACAGATTAAGGCAGTGGATACCGTGTAAGGAAAGGAAGCAGCGGAACCAGCGGAACCAGTGGATACCCCCACGTCGGGTATCCACTGCCCAGCCACTGCCCACCCCGCAGGCCGACCAGCGGAAGGGAATCCCATCCCAGATGAGGGAATGACCCCTTCCGCTGCTTCCACGGGTTCCACCGCCCAGATTTATGAATCGCCAGAAGACCCAGGCACCCCCCCGCTATGAACCTCTCGGGTGAGGTCCAGCAATTCCCAGACTTCCACCCCGAGGGCGTCGGCAATGCGGAGCAGGGTGCTGAGTTTCACGTCAATCTTGGCGTTCTCGATCATGTTCGGGTGGGTGCGGTGGAGACCTGCTTCAAAGGCCATCAGGTCCTGCCCCATGCCCTTGGCCTTGCGGATCTGTCGGATGCGGTCCCCGAGGACCTTGCGGAAGGCGAGTTCATCGTGCTTGCCCTCCGCTGTGCGGTAAGTGGTCATTTCCTCAGCATGGGAACAGACCGCTTGGGTTGCGACTGAGCCCATTCAGTCTGATTATGATCGGTCATAACAAGTTATGAGGAATAATAGAGGGCGGAGGTCAACATGAAACGAACCCTGCTCACCACCCTCGCCCTGGTCCTGCCCCTCAGCCTCGCCCAGAAGGGCAACATTCTGGATCGCATCAGCTGGTATGAGCCTGGATATTGGTCTGTTTCCGTCACCCTGGAGGGCAGCTTCCCCAACCCCAGTCAGACCCTCACAGCCACGGTTCACTGCGATCAAGGGGTCACCAGTCGGGATGGAAACCTGTTCCGAGAGTGGATGACCAGAACAGGGTCTACCGTGACCGGAAATCAACTGACCACCCCTTGGATCACGCTGTCCTGCGAGCAGGGACGCCTCACGGCCAAAGCTGACAGCATTCAGGCCATTCTGAAGCTGATGACCACATCGGTCTCTGTTGGACAACTGGGAGCAGAACAGAACAACCGCACCAGCAAGGCATCCTTCAGCTTTCTGGAGCAGTCTGGGTGCGTTTACCCGGAGATCCGCTACAAGTGCTATTGGAACTACCTGCTGCTGAGTGTAGAGAAGGGGGTGGTGAAGCGGGACAATCCCGAGTATGACTTCGGCTATGGCTCTCTGGTGGGGGCCAAACAGGGCACTGGGCCTGTGGTTCCGGTGTTCTTTGATGGCAAGAGCACCCCATTCCAGTACGACCCAAACCTTCCTGTGGAGGTGTATGTGAAGGTGAACAACATCGGGTACTGGCAATACTTGAGCATCAATGAGAAAGCAGGTTCCTTGATGTGGTGGAAGTCCAACGACGCGCCACAATGAACCTTCGGGCGTGACCCGGAGACTCATAGCGCGCGAAAGGGAACCTCTGTTTCCGACCCCTGCCATGAGAATTCAGCCCATTCCATCCAAACCAGAAGTTTCTGCAGAATCGCACAGGTGGTCGGCTGAACCTCATCCCCGCGCTGGGAACTTCATCGACTGGAGGTCGGCTGAGTTTGCGGCTGGGGGCAAAGGGAAAGCCCTCCCATTAAAGGGAGGGCTCCTGTTGATACTGGTTGATGCCATACTAGTTTATTCTTCAGCTTCTACTTGGAATTCACATCCATCATGTTCAAAGACTGCCAATCGATCAGCAGGCGATAATACATTAGAACAAACTCCCCAATCTGCAGCAAATTTTCCTGTCAATTCTATATAGAAAATGCAATCCATGCATTGCGGACGAATATCCTCAGAATCAATATTCTCATAATGGTAACCAGAAGAAATCCATCTTCTGTGGGTTTCTCTAAAGTGCTGGTTATCCGTCTTGAGCTTCTTCACTTCTTCTCCTTCAAGCTAAGATCAATAACTCTCGCTATCTCATTGGGAGACTTGACTCTTCTATCCAGCTGAATGGCAAGACTTCCAAAACCACCGTCAAGTTGTCTACCTCTATCGCGAGTTAGTACTCGTACTCCAGCACTTTGAGCAAACTTAAGGATGTCTTCATCTGGCGTACCAACCCCAAGTACCTCCTCTACGCTTCTAACATTATATCCTCTACTTACAAGTTCATTATATAGCTTTGAACCTGTTAAATTCTCATCTATCAATATTGGCGTGCCTTTATCACTAAATCCAGCTTTCTTTCTGAGCTGAGCTTGAAGCACATAGAGCAACTCACGTTTCGCTATTTCATCACAGTTATGCACCAACCAGCCCTGGGTGCCCACGAAGAAGGTATGCGCTTCTTCAACCTCCAGATTGTACATGGTGCGGGCTTCCTGGATGGTGTTGAGGTAAGGCCCCAGGAAAACCTTCCAGAAAAGCCGTAGACTGAAGAGAATCTACTCTCAGACGGCCTTTTGGAGGCACCACCATGGGAAAACAACGTAAAAACTGGCCCGCAGACGTCAAACAGACGATTGTCCTCGAAGTCATCAAAGGCGAAGAATCGGTGGCTACCATCGCCCGACGCCATGAGGTCAGCGAAGCATTGGTTTATCGCTGGAAGGACCAGTTCGTCCAGGGTGGCATGCAGGCCCTCACCGAGAGCAAAAAAGAAACGCCCAGTGCAGCGATGCAACACGAAAACGATCAGCTCAAACGCCTCTTGGCCGAAAAGGAGCTGGAACTCTACATCGCAAAGAGAGCGCGCGGACTCTAGAGATGCCTGAACTGGTGGCCCTCCACCGGCAGCATCCCGAGATCAGTATGAGGCGTTTTGCTTCCTTGGTGGGAGTGAAATACTCTAGACTCCGCGATTACATCCAAGGCGAAGAACAGCGTTTGAAACGAGAGAAAAAGCATCAAGATCACGGGGAAGTGGTCCGGACCCTGGCCCAACAGCATCCGACCTTTGGCTACCGCAAGCTGTACCAGGCCCTGGTGGCCCAGGAAATGCAGGTGGGGCGGGAATGGCTCAGAGGCTGGCTACGCAAGGAAAAACTCAGCCCAACTCCCCATGTGAAGCGCAGAAAGCCCAAGATTGAAACCCTACCCGAGAGCAAGTGGCCTGAAGGGAGGAGATTGCAGATCGATGCCACCATGGTCAAACTACCCAAAGAGGGGAAAGTGTGGATATATCAGGTGCTGGACGTAGAAAGTCGCTTGTGTCTGGCTGCAGAGGCCTTTCCGACCCTGTCGAGTTCAAACGCCGTGCTGAGCCTCAAGCTAGCGGTAGCAGAGCTAAAGAAACATGTCTCAGTGGAGAAGTTTTTGATCCAGAGTGATGCGGGATCGGACTTTACGTCTGACTTTTTTCAAGCGGTCTGCCTGGAGGTGGGCGAATGGGTGAGGTGCCGGACCTCGCAGAAAGGGGGGATGGGCATGCTGGAGCGGTTAAATCGGACCTTGAAGTACGAGGTGATCTTCCGCAATGACCCGCAGAACCTCTCTGAGTTGAAGAAGCTGCTGTCAAAATATCGTTTGTGGTACAACACGGAGCGCCTTCATTCGGCACTGCAGTACCTGACCCCAATGCAATTTCTACAGAAATCCGCTAAGATTCTCGTAACTTCTTGAAGGATTTTCTGGGGCGCTACCTGACGTACCGGACCTCACCCAGGGTGCCGTCGGCCTGTTTGAGTTTGTCTCCAACCCTCAGGTGTCCTGCTCCCACCCAATTGTCACTCAGGTCTGGGTGACCCTCGGGTTTGGGTCTGGGTTCACCGTCTGAACGCTCCGTGACGTAGAAGGGGTGTTCAAATCAGAAAGTCTTTATCTGCCCAGCAGGGGCCATCGGTTATTCTGGCTCAGTAGCCATTCCAGGAAATCAGCATCCAATACAGCAAAGAACCAGATTTCCTCGTCGGCTGTCAGATAGGGTGCAGCCCACATCTGGCCTGGATGGGGAACAAATTGTTTCTGCAGCCTTGCAAAGCCCGTCTGCCAGTCCCTTTCTTCCAGACCACGGTCCATCAGCGGATCATCGACCTCAACCACCCCAGAAAATGCCCGTGCCAGAGCCAGAGTAAGCCCATAAACCACCGGGATCGCCTGGGGATGCCGGGTGACCGTTCCCAGTGTCACGCAACTCCCTGGCTGAAAGCCCACATGGGTTTCAAAATAATGCAGGTCCTCTTCCAACTTTCCGGAAGCATGGGGGTACAGAGAGACAGCCAACGTGATGGGCCATTCCAGCACCAGGTCTTTTTGCAGGTCAAATTCGTAAAGGGTAAGCAGATGGTGGTTGTGGCCCTGCTTTGACAGCCCTCCAAACTTCTGGAAGAACTGAAACAGGTCTGCCTGGATGGCTTCCAGGTCTTGATGAAACAAGATGCTGACATCGACTTCAACCACAAATCCTCCACCAAATCATCAGACGGATCCATCCAGTTTACCTGTCAACACCGTGGGAAACGCGGGGTGCATTTGAATCCGGTCAATCTCCCACCAGAACGGTAAACTTGGAACATGGGAACCTTCAACACTTTCATCTTGCACCAGCCCTGTGCCCACTGCCAGGTTGAAATTGATCAACACATTCAATTCAAATATGCCGACACCTGGCAACACACCTACCACCTCGGAGACACCCTCGAATGGGGAGGAAACCAGACTGGCAACCCAGCCCAGGGTCTGGTGGTGCTGGACGCTGCCACAGAAGACTGCCCCCACTGTGGTCATGATGAGGAATTTTATGTGGTGTTCGTGGAGGACAACCGACTGGTGGGTGCAGCCCCAAATCAGGGTCGTTTTCACTTTGAAGGAGACCTCACGTATGCCCTCCTTCCCTCGCCAGAACCTTGGGTGGACGATTTGCTGTGGGGTTACCACATGCAATCTCTTGGACTTTCTGCTTCAAGCACCGAAAGGGATCTGGTTGACCTCGTGCGTTCCCGTGAGCAGCCCAGCGCACGAAAGTTGCAGGCCCTGGACATCCTGGGGCATCGACCCACACTGGCAGCCGAGACCGTACTTTCGCTGCAAGAATTGCTGGCGGGTCCTGAGGATATTTCGCATGGGGTGGTCACCGTCTTCAGCAGACTGACATCCGATCAGGCGAATTTCTGGCTGTTGCCTCTGCTGCAAGGTCAATCTCTGGTTTTGAGACGTGCAGCTCTGGCCGCATTGTCCAGGGTCAACCACCCTGGCGGATCCCAGAAAGAGAACACACGGCGAATCCACACAGATTTTGCCGTGCCTGCCACAGCCGTTGATGTGCAGGACCTCTTTCAGCGCCACCTGCATGATGCGGATCCAGAAATGGTCACCCTGGTGATCCCCTTGCTCGGCAGTCTTGGGGTTCCCCTTTACCCAGATGACCTGTTGCGATACAGCCCGCATGCCAGGGTTCGGGCAGCTTTCATCCAACAGGTCCGTGAGCAGGTGGAGGCAGACCTGTATCCTGATTCAGACCTCAAAACCATCTGGGCGGATGTGATGCAGATGTTGCAGGACCCGGAGCCTGCAGTGCGTCAGCAGGCCGCGCTGGGTTTGATTCCTTTTGTCCGGTCCGGGGCACCTGTTCCCAGGCTGGACGAGGAAAACCGCTTGAAAACGGTGGAGCACCTCCAGATGCATTTCGGGGCAGAAGGTGCCAGAGAGGTGAGGGCAGCGATCCTGACGGTGGCCAGGTTTAGCTTTGATCTTCCGATGGCCCGGGAGGTCTTTTTGCTGGGTGCCAGACATCCAAGCCTGCAAACACGGATGGACGTGTTGCAGGAAGTGGAGGAGGCGTTTCAGACGGGAGGAGCGATGCCCTCCTATGCATTCCGCAAAGATCCCATGATCCACCAGGTGCTGCACGAGTTGTCAGAAGAAGGAAAGGGTGAGATGGAGGGCCTTCAGGCTCAAGCCCAGGGCCTTTTCCGGCGACGGTTTTAGCCTACAAATCTTGCTTGAAAGCCCAGACCATCCGCCTTCTGATGGATTACAGGCTGGCATTTCTGCTCTACAGTGGGAGCAGGAGTCAGAAAGATGAAAAAAGAAGAATTGGAATCCCATTTGCTGGTTGGGCGTGAAAATGCTGTCTGCATCGATATTTCTAATGTTTCAGATATACCCGGCCAGGTGCGGCATGTGATCATCCAAAAGGGAAATGATGTGCTGATCAAATTCAAGCCTTACCAACTGGACGAAAGCAGTCTGGTCTTCCGGAAACACTACCCTTCACTGGATGAGCTGATCCTGGACATGGAAGCTTACCTGGGTCAGCCTCTGGAGCATTGGGAAAACCACTCCAGAACGGGCAAGTATCCTCAGCCCGATGACGCTCTGGTGCAACGTTTGGAGTGGACTGAATTTCAGCGCATTGCCCAGCAACTGGTCCCTCCGGGCTTTTCAAGGTGATGAGTGGAATGATCTGAAAGAATGACCCCTGCAGACCAGCCAATGAAATCCCTTATCATGCTTTTGAAGAACTCGCTTTAGGGGCTGGCCATGGCCCAATTCAACAGAGTCCTTGCCAAAATGCCTGAACAAAAATTACTCCCCTGCAGAGGTTGTGGGGCCCTGGTCCACACAGAACAGGTGGTGGTGGCACCTTACTCAGTCGAAGATGATCATTGCCCCCTGTGCCACTGGAGTGAAGACATTGAGGGTTTCAGGGTGCCTGATTTGGCCCATTTCCAGCGAAAACTGTACTGCAGGCAAAGGAGCCTGGAAGACATGGGGCCCTTCCTGGACCCGGTGGAAGCTTCCAGCAACATCCAATATGATCCCGAGTTTCGCCTGATTCACCGCAAGGATTTCCTGATGTCTGATGATCGCCACCGATTGATGGTGGATTTCGGTTCAGACGTCGAAACCTGGTTTTATTGGCGAAGCAACCACTGGCACAGAAATCCCAGGATCATCCACAAGAAAAGTTATGTCCGCAAGCTCAGACGGATCATGCAGGATCCCAGGCGCAGAAAAGCCGAACGCCCTGGTGTTCCACCTTGCAACCGTTGTGGTCAGGCACTGGAGTGGTATGTGCGCAAGTCTCATGAATTGGGGTTCAAGTGTGCTGGCTGCAAGGTGCTGTATTTTGCAGGCTCCAGCCTCTTTGAAGGCCCACCAGTGGCAGCTGATGACTAAACTCCTGCTACCTTCTTTCTGATTTACCCATCAAGAGGCAGTTTGCTGGGTTCGGTAATCGGTCCTTTTCTGGACTTCCCCTGACCCAGAAAAACCGTTCCCGTCAAATCAGCGTTTTTCGGTTCGGAAACCCGTTCGTCAATTAATGTCAAGAAACAGTGGTATATCGATGAGTTTCCGAACTATACTGGTTTCATGAAAAACGCCATGGTCGGTTACGCCCGGGTCTCCACCCGGGACCAGAACCTCAACCTGCAGATCGATGCCCTCACCAAAGAAGGTTGCGTCAAAATCTTCAAGGACACCAGCAGCGGAGCCAAGACGGACCGGCCAGGATTTGCAGAAGCCCTGAATTACCTCCGGGAAGGGGACACCCTGGTCGTATGGAAACTTGATCGCCTCGGACGGAGCCTGAAAAACCTGATTGATACCGTGCAGCAGCTGCAATCCAGAGGCATCCACCTGTTGATCGTCAAAGAGAGGATTGACACCTCCACCTCGAACGGCAAGCTGTTTCTACACATTTTTGGTGCCCTGTCAGAGTTCGAGAGGGAATTGATCCGGGAACGCACCAAAGCCGGGCTGGAAGCAGCAAGGGCCAGGAACCGGGTTGGGGGTCGACCTGAGAAACTACTGCCCAATCAGGAGGTCATTCTTAAGAAGCTGCATGCCGATCCGAGCAATTCGCCCAAGGCCATCCAGGAGATGCTGGGCATCTCCAAGACCACCTACTATCGGTATTTGAAGAAGCAAAAACCTGTATAAGGGTGTAACTGAGAAAGACCTTTAGTGAAACGGTCCTGTGATTACTTTAGAGTTCTTGTATATATTATTTCTTTTTAAAACATAAATTAAACCCTGGTCCAGAAAGTTTGATTCCTTGATTAGTTTTCGAAAAACATATATGATTAAGGTGCCAATACCAGAAAACATAAGGAGCAGTATATGAGCACAGATCCTACATGGAATCCAGAACAACTTTTTAAATTAGATCCCGATGGCAACTGGTGGATCAAATTCCCTATGGCTGAAACCATCGATGCTTTCTACAAAGATCCACAAAAAGCACTTGATTTTGTTTTGTTTGCCCTCCAACTGCCCAGAGACAGATACGAAACAATGATTGATGCAGCGGTCAGTCACGTGGCTGAGGAAGACTTACCTGTTCTGGCGTCCACAGCCTTGCGAATCTTACAGGCTAACCCTATGCACAAGCGGGCAAACAGGCTGATTGGGGATATCGGGTTGCAACGTCCCACCATTCTACATCCTTATCTGCAAAGTCTTTACAAGTTAAAATTCCATGTCCGCACAACTTATCCCTGGCGTGAGTCCAGTGATCTATACCTGGATTTTCTATCTGCCGAGCGCTGGAAAGAGGGGCTGGACCGAAGAGACTGGGCCTTCGCCCAGAGATGTTTGTTGGAAGCCCGCTCTCCTTCGACCCTTCATGCTGCTTTGGCCCCACTTTCAAAGCCTCTTTCATCGGTGGGGGGAGAAACCTACTTGTTGAGTGAAGTTGGTTTTCACTTGAAAGATGGGTCTCTTGACCCACTGTATCAAGAGCAAAGCTGGCACCTGACCTTCACAGAATCAGGCTATATGCCCAGGTGGCATTTTCAGGACCACCATCATCCCACCTGGTCCTTGGCCACAGAACCTGAAGAACACCTCTTTGGGGGGACCCTGGAAGACCGAATCTGTGGGGTATGCGGGCAGCCCTTACATCGACTCATTAGCCTTGAACCCGTACCGGCAGAATTGCACGTCTCCCTGCCTCAATTGACCTTTGCCACGTGTCTGTCTTGTATGGGCTGGGATGGTGGTGTGTTGTACTACCAGCATGACTCCCAAGGGCTCCCCATCAGTCTGGACGTGCAAGAGGTTTTTGATGAACCAGAGTTCCCTGCCCAACCTTTGCCGACAACCAGGGTGCAGCTTGCAAAGTCGCCTCCGAGATGGCGCTGGCAAGAGTGGGGGAACGCCAACAGCCGGCAAAACCTGCACCGATTGGGGGGATACCCTTCCTGGGTGCAAAGCCCAGATTATCCAGAGTGTTCGCAATGTGGAAAGGTCATGACGTTTATCCTGCAATTGGATTCAGACTTGCCCACCACAGAAGGGGATGCATGGCTGTGGGGCAGTGGAGGCATAGCCTATACGTTCTGGTGTGACAGTTGTCGAGTCAGTGCTTTTCACTGGCAGTGCAC
Organism: Deinococcus roseus; assembly: GCF_014646895.1. Taxonomy (NCBI): domain Bacteria; kingdom Thermotogati; phylum Deinococcota; class Deinococci; order Deinococcales; family Deinococcaceae; genus Deinococcus; species Deinococcus roseus. Next base: position 15,946 of record NZ_BMOD01000040.1, on the reverse strand, counting down.
CTGAAAAAGGTGTTTTACACGGAAGAGGTTGTGATTTTGCACATAGACATCCCCACAGAAATGATGAGTATTTCCTGAGTGGTCTTCAACTTGGCACTGACCCAAGTAAGCGTCTACAAAACCCCTTCACTTGTTCAGCAGAAGGGGCCAGTCCATCGGCCTTCTGCTGGCATGCGTGTTGTGCGCCTCAGGACCAGCAGGGAGCACAGGGCAAGTGAAAACGATCTGGTTTACACTGGTTCGTGTTCAAGGGTTCGTGTTCAAGGGGCTGATCATGTCACACCCGATTACTGGATCATGGAATTCAGGACATTTGTTTTCGAGGATGCAAAGAATTTTTATGGGATTTACTTTCGCAGCAGTGATTGATCTGCTCACCTCTGGGGCAGAACGAACACCAAAAAACCCACCTCATGGCCCTGAAAGGTGTCGTCGGAGAAGACAGGACCATGGGATGGGCTGGGGGCGGAAAAATCCGGGTGCAGGACAAAGCACCAGAGCAGAAGAAGACGCCAGGAAGATGTGATGCAGGCGGTGAAAGCGTCATGGGGAAGGTGCGGATTTTCCATTGCATGTCCTGACCTGCCAGCGAAGGGTGGAAGGGGTTGTTGGATGGTCCACCCTGCTTTTGGGGCCACCGACAGGTTCAGTCATGTCTGGGGTTTTGCTGACCAGCGTTGGATTCCATTGAAGGTGCCGCCCTCAAATGGAATCGATTCCATCGGTCATGGATCCCACTTTAGGTCAGGGAGATCCCCCATGTCAAGCCAGGGCCAGCAGGAATGGTTTCGTGTTCATTCGTTACAAAACCCCAAAAACAACACTGGAAACGCAAAAAATTGGGCTTTTTTCAACCCAGACGAAGCATTTCTGTAAACAAAGTTGTTTATACAACTCTTTCATGTTCACTTGGAATCGTTGCCATGAGGTGCTAAGGTGACTTTACCTCAAAAACCCAGTTGCCCACCCATGGGAAGGCTGCTTGTGCTTCCCTGCCGTGGAAACCCATTCAAGGAGCTCAAATGCGAAACGTTGCCTTTGGATTGACCCTCATGCTGTCTCTTGCTGCCTGCTCCACCCAGACCCTGATTCCTGCTGCACCCACTGAAATCACATCCCAGGCCCTCAGCCCCACTTCGCTGGGCGCACGCTACACCGATTCCACGGGCAACAACACCGGAACCACCCACGTGACCTTCCGCATCTGGTCTTCCAAAGCCACACGCATGGATGTGTACCTGTATGCCCAGGCTGCTGGAGCCGCAGAAAAACTCAAGTACACCCTGGTGAAAGACATCGCCACCAACATCTGGAAGGTCATTGTTCCCGTTTCCAGCCTGACCGGGGCAGGCATCAGCACGGTGTACTACGGTTACCGGGCCTGGGGACCCAACTGGCCCTACAATTCCAGCTGGACCAAAGGGAGTGGAACAGGATTTGTCTCGGATGTGGACGCAAACGGCAACCGTTTCAACCCCAACAAACTCTTGCTGGACCCTTACGCCCTGGAAATGAGCCATGACCAGAACAGCCCCACTTCGGGAAATTACACCGGTTTTGCTTACGCAAGTGGTCCCAGCTACCGAAACCAGGATTCTGGAAATGTGGCCCCCAAAGGCATTGTCCTGAAAACCGACACCACCAGTTACGGCACCAAACCCACCCGTGCCCTCAAAGACGATGTCATCTACGAAGTGCACCTGGCCGGGTTCACCAAAGGTGACACCAGCATCGCCAGCTGCCGGGGCACCTACTACGGGGTGACCCAGAAAGCCAATTACCTGCAAACCCTGGGGATCACCGCAGTGGAGTTTTTGCCCGTGCAGGACACCGACAACGACAGCAACGACGTGAACAACAGTGCCTCAGGACGGTCTTCCACCAGCACCAGTGGCGACAACTACTGGGGCTACTGGAACCTGAGTTACTTTGCGCCAGACCGCAAGTACAGCTGTGACAAGACCGCAGGAGGCCCTACCCGCGAATTCAAAGAGATGGTCAAGGCTCTGCATGATCGGGGCATCAAGGTGATCATCGACATGGTCTACAACCACACCGCAGAAGGCGGCACCTGGGGCACCAACGACACCGCCACCATCCTCAGTTACCGGGGCATCGACAACAGCGCTTATTACGTGCTGAGCAGTGACAAGCAGGGCTTTTTTGATGTCACCGCCACCGGAAACACCTTCAACACCCACCACCCCAATGTGCAGAACCTGATCATCGACTCCCTGAAATACTGGCGCGATGAGATCGGCATTGATGGTTTCCGTTTTGACCTCGCCTCCGTGCTGGGCAACACCTGCGAGGTGGGCTGCTACACCTACAACAAAACCGATGTCAACACCGCCCTCAACAAGATTGTGGCCAATGTGGCCCCCAGACCGGACGCGGGGGGCAGTGGGGTGGATCTGATTGCCGAACCCTGGGCGGTGGGCACCGGCACCTACCAGCTGGGCAACTTCCCCTGGGGCTGGAGCGAGTGGAACGGCGATTACCGCGATGTGATCCGCAAAGACCAGAACAAACTCGGCACAGACGCCATCACCCCCTCCCAGGTGTACACCCGGCTTTCCGGCTCTGCAGATCTGTTTCAGGACGATGGCCGCAAGCCCTGGCACAGCATCAATTACGTGGTGGCCCACGACGGCATGACCCTCAAGGATGTGTATTCCTGCAACGGCAAGAACAACACCCAGGCCTGGCCTTATGGGGTGAGCGATGGAGGAGACGACATCAACAACAGCTGGGACCAGGGCAACATTGCTGCAGACCAGCGCAAGGCCGCCAGAAACGCCATGGCACTGATGATGCTGAGCGCTGGAACCCCCATGTTCACGGGTGGAGATGAATTCCTGCGCACCCAGTTCTGCAACAACAACGCCTACAACCTGGATTCCAGCGCCAACTGGCTGAATTACAGCCTGAGCACCGACCAGACCAATTTCAAAACCTTCAGCCAGAACATGATTGCCTTCAGGAAAGCCCATGCTGCGTTGCGTCCTGCCAACTTCTACGGGTTCACGGACGGCAATGCCAACGGACTGGAGCAATACCAGACCTTCAAGGCAGATGGCACCATTGCAAACAGCACCTTCACCGCCGATTCGGGTCAACATGCTTTTGCTTACCGCGTGGATGCCAGTGAGCTCGGGGAAACAGGCATCACAGGGATTTACGTGGGTTACAACGGCTGGTCTGCTGCGATCAACTTCACCTTCCCCAATCCCGGGACTGGGAAAAGCTGGTACCGGGTGACCGACACCTGCACCTGGGCTGAAGGGGCCAGTCAGGTGGACCTGAATGCTGCCACCAATGTGGGTGTGCAGGGCAGTGTCTACTCGGTGTGCGCCAGGGGCATGCTGGTGCTGGTCAGCAAGTGAAATGGGGGGCCAGCAATGGCCCCTTTTTGACGTTTTCAGGGTGCCTGAAAGAAAACGCCCATGCACAAGATGCATGCCCAACAGGGCTTTGGGAGGATCAGGTGTTGAGTGAAGTGGGGCAAATCAGCAAGTTGTATGGAATCGCTTCCGTGGCTGGCTTGCAATCTTTTGAGGGTTTCGGTACATTAAGATCACTTTCAATGGAATCGTTGCCATGATCGATGCAGATGCATTGATGGGCCGCCGCATGGCCTCATCAGCATCTGAAAGGAGCACCTGTGTTCAAACGCCCCCTTCTCCTCAGCACCCTTGTCACTGGCCTCGTGGCCTGCAACCTCGCCCCCGCTCCCACCCCACCCACGCTGCCTGCTTACCCCAGTTACCTGCAAGGCAAAGACCTCAGCTTCTTCAAAACCAAACTGGGCAACCCCAACCTGAAAAGCGTGCTGGTGCTGCACTACCACCGTTTCGACGACCTCTACAACACCTGGAACGTGTGGTCCTGGATTGATGGTCTGGAAGGCGTGGTCACCCAGTTCACCGAAGACGACAAATTTGGCAAAATTGCCATCATCGGCTCGGAGAACCTGCCTGCCAAACGTGGTTTCATTGTGCGCAAGGGCGAATGGGAAGCCAAAGACACCCCCGATGACCGCTTCGCAGACATCCCTGCCAGTGGCCTTGCCGAAATCTGGGTGGTCAGCGGCCAGAAAGCCTTTTACACCGATCCCAAAGACATCGATCTGACCAGTCAGGCCAAAGCGGCCTTCATGGACAGCAGCACGCAGGTCAAAATCACCTACAACATTCCCCCTGAAAAACTCACCAAAGACAAACTGACCCTCTTGATCGATGGCAAAGCACAGACGGTTTCTGCAATCACTGTGGATGGAAAAACCGCAACCATCACCCTGGCAACGGCCCTCAAACCCGAAGACGCCAGCAAACCCATCACCCTGACCGGGCTGGGCATCAAAGCCCCCCTGACCGTGCACCTGCGGGATGTGCTCAGCGCAGACGCCTACACCTACGCCGGGGGTGACCTGGGGGCCACCTACGCTCCTGGTCAGACCACTTTCAAAGTGTGGACGCCTGTGTCCAGTGCCGTGCGGGTCAAGCTGTTCAACAGCGCTGCAGACACCACCCCTTTCCAGACCGTGAACCTGGTCAGAGGCGACAAAGGCGTGTGGAGCGGCAGCGCAACAGGCAACCTCGCCGGGAAATTCTACCTGCTGGAAGTCGTGCAGTACGGGGTCACCAAAACCACCGCCGATCCTTACAGCAAAGCCGCCAGCAATTACTTCGAGACCCAGCCGCTCAACCAGATGAAATCCGCAGTGGTGGATCTGGCCAGCACCAACCCGGACAACTGGGCCAGCTACACCCAGCCTTCCCTGAAACGCCACACCGACGCCAACGTCTATGAGGTGCACATCCGGGACTTCACGGTTTCCGCTTCCTCTGGCGTGGATGCGGGCAAACGCGGCAAATACCTGGGGATGGTGCAGACCGGAACCAAACTGCCTGGAACCAGCATTTCCACCGGCCTCGATCACCTGAAGCAACTCGGGGTGAATGCCGTGCAACTGATGCCCACCTTCGATTATGGCAACGAAAGCGAAGGGGCTTACAACTGGGGCTACGATCCGGTGTTCTACAACGTCCCCGAAGGCCAGTACTCCACCCAGCCGGGCAACCCTGCTGCCACCATCAAAGAATTCAAAACCATGGTCAAGGGCCTGCACGAGAACGGCCTGAACGTGATCATGGACGTGGTGTACAACCACACCAAGGTCACTGGAGAGCGCTCTCCTTTTGACCAGCTGGTGCCTTACTACTATTACCGCACCGACGATGAAGGCGCTTACCTCAACGACACCGGTGTGGGCAATGTGATTGCTGCAGAGCGTCCCATGGCCAGAAAATTCATCATTGACTCCCTGAAGTACTGGGCCAGTGAGTACCACATCCAGGGGTTCCGTTTTGATTTGCTGGGCACCGTCAAACCCGCAGATGTCAAAACCATCACCGAAGAGGTGCGCAAAATCAACCCCAGCCTGGTGCTGTACGGAGAGCCCTGGACCGGAGGAGGCCCCACCTACTTCGGCAAGGGTGCCCAGAAAGGCATGAACGTCGGGGTGTTCAACGACAACTTCAGAAACGGCATCATCGGTGGCGTCTTTGAAGTGGACACCAAAGGCTTCATCCAGGGCGCATTCAATCTGGCCCCTGCAGTGCAGTCTGGTCTGGGGGGCAGCCTGAACGACTTTGCCCAGGAACCCGGAGAGAGCGTCAACTACGCCACCAGCCACGACAACTATGTGCTGTGGGACCGCCTGACCCTGGGTGCCAGCAAAGGCAAGAGCGAGGCCACCCTCAAGCAGATGCAGAAAATGGCCTCCGCACTGGTGCAGACCGCCCAGGGACTGTCCTTCATGGTCGGCGGCGAAGAGTTTGCCCGCAGCAAAAAAGGCAACGGCAACTCCTACAACGCCGGAGACGACATCAACCAGTTCGACTGGACCCGACTGCAGCAGTTCGCAGATGTGAGCGCCTACTACAGCAACATCATCAAACTGCGTCAGGCCCACCCTGCCTTCCATTACAGCAGCCGTGCCGACGTGCTGGCCGCTTACCACCCCCTCAGTCTGAACAGCGACCAGGGCGTGATCGGGTTCGTGCTGGACGGCACCAAAGCCAAAGACAGCTGGAACCACATCCTGGTGGTCTTCAACGCCAACGAAGCCGCACAGAAAGTCACCCTGCCTGATGGCAACTGGAAAGTGATGGTCAAGGGAGACACCTTCAGCAGTGCCCCCATCGAAATGGCCAGCGGTGAATACACCGTTCCAGCCCTCAGCACCGTGATTGCCTACGCCGATACCCTGGAACCCCTCCCTGACGATCCTGCCCTGCCCCAGCTCAAATCTGCCCTGAATCTGGACACCACCAACCTCTCTGAGTTTGATGCCGCTGGCTGCAGCACCGACGCCACCCCCACCGACGACTGGGGTCCCGACAACATCCTGACCCAGCTCTGCGTGGCCCAGGACACAGAGAGCATTTACCTCGGTCTGCAGTACAAAGTCGGCAACGACAACCTGCTGATGGCTTTCCTGACCCTGGCCCAGGGCGGCCCTGTCAGCAACCTGCTCCAGCTGGACAACTGGAAGCGCAATGTGCAGTTCGATGCAGGTGTGGCCCCCAAGTACCTTGTTCTGCACAACCCCGGCCAGAACGCCCTGGAATTCCGTGAAATTCAGGATGCTGCGGGCACCACCAAAACCCTCACGCCTGCTGTGCTGAGCAGCAAGCAGGCCGCAGACGGCACCCGCTTCCTGAAAGCCCGCTTCCTGAAGAGCACCTTTGGCGCCAACCACGGCTTCAAGGTCTCCACGGGCATCCTGGGAGGAGAGAACTGGGGCGGCGCAGAAATCCTGCCCAGAACTGGCAATTCTTCCAGCGGTGACCCTGCTTCCCTGATCCAGATCCACCAGCCCCTGCCGTTCTCTTACTGAGCTGCATCCTGCAAACACCGGAGGTGGCCTGCGCCACCTCCTTGTTTTTTTCGAGGAGTCCCCATGAATCCCCACCAGCACACCACCACCATCCAGGCCGATCCCAACAAGCTGTGGGCACTGTGTGCCAACCCTGCCCTGTGGTCCCGCTGGGACCCGGAAGTGCAGGAAGCCACACTGGAAGGCAGCATGAGAATCGGAGCCACCGGGCAACTCACCACGGTGAAGGGCCAGCGGTTTCCGTTCAGGGTGCTGGTGTGTGATCCCAGCCAGACGCTTCTGCTCAGCCATCCGCTTTCGGTGGGGGTGGATTTGCTGCTCAAGCTGCACTGGGAGGGGAACCCTGCAGGCATCCAGCTGACCGGGGAAATTCAGCTGGTGGGTCCCATGGCGGCTTTAAAATACCGCATGAGCAAAGTCCAGCTGCTGCAAAGGCTGGAGCAGCGGGTGCATGGCCTCAGGCGAGAGCTGGAAAGTTACAGGTAAAAGACAGTCCAGTCAAACAAAATGGCAGATCAAAGCTGAGGGGATTCCCTCACCCTTTCTTCACAGCAGCCGTGGACCCCCGCACCACCAGTTCGGGTTTGAGGTCTGGCAGCATCTGCACGTCCTGTCCGTTCATCAGGGCAATCACCCGGTCTGCAGCCAGCACCCCCAGGGTTTCCCTGGGAAAATCCACTCCGGTGAGGGGCGGATCGGTGACCTCGGTGAAGAAGCGGTTGTCAAAACTGACGATGGAGATGTCTTCGGGGATGCGCAGCCCAGCAGCACGGACGGCCCGCATGGCCCCTATGGCCAGCCAGTCGTTGTAAGCAAAGAGGGCCGTGAATCTGGTGCGGGAGAGCAGGCGCTGGGTCATGCGTTCGCCCTGCAGGATTTCCCACTGGGGACCGGGCACCGATTGCACCAGTGCGGGATCAACAGGAAGTCCGGCCTGCTGCAGGGCTTTCATGTATCCGGTGTAGCGTCCCAGCGTGTGGTGGCGGTTGAGGGGTCCGGTGATGTGGGCGATGCGGGTGTGGCCCAGTTCGATGAGGTGCTGTGTGGCAATGAACCCGCCGTGCTCGTTGCTGATGTTGACGCACATGTGCTGCAGCTCTGGCAGGTAGCGGTGAATCAAGACCACCGGGATGTTGTCTTTGACCAGTTCCAGAATGGCCTCGTCGCTGATCAGATCTGCCAGCAGGATGTAGGCGTTGAGGCTGCGGCTGCGAAAGGTCTGCACGGCGTCTTCTTCCACCAGTGCGTCTTCGTGGCCCAGCGAGCACATCATGTGCACGCCGTGTTCCAGCAGCCTGCGTTCGATGGCGTTGACGATCACCCCGTAAAAGTCATCCCGCAGGTTGGGGACCAGCACCCCCACGGTCTTGAGGTCTTCGGTGAGCAGGCTTTTGGAGAAGGGGTTGGCCTTGTAGCCCAGCCGTTCGATCACTTCTCTGACCCGTTCCACCTTGTCTGGGCTCACTCTGGCGCTGCCATTGAGCACCCTGGACACCGTGGCTGGGGACACCCCTGCTTCACGGGCCACATCTTTAACGGTCAAGCCTCCAAAGGTCTGCATCTGAAATCTATTTCATGGTACACCATCTTCCGTCAAAAACAAAAACCCTGATCTTTCAAAGCTGTTTTCATTTTTTTCAATCGAAAACCTTTGTTTCCCAAAAAGAAAAGAGGAGGTTTGCTGCTCTGGCAGCATGGACGCCCTCAAAAAAGGCTTTTTGTTCTGGGAAAGCATCAAGTTTTGCAGCCCTGGACGAAAAAACTGCCGTGTGGGACACTTGACTTTTAAAACCAAACCTCCCTATACTTGCTTATGAAATACATTTCATAGAGGAGATGTGCTTCCGGGGTCTGGACCACCAGATCCCAGCAGGCAACAGGGCTTTTCCACAGAATTTTTCTGTTTTGTGGCAAGTTTTTTCGCATGTTGCGGTCAGGAAGCCCCATTTCCAGGATTCACGCCCTGAAAAATCGTGAAATCTGTTTCAAGATCTGCTTTCCGTTTCAGCAAGACCCACCGGATGTTTTCATCCTGAAGGAGAAGTGCATGCTCAACACCTCACAAATCAACGCCAGACTGGGCAGCAAGATGCTCTTCGGAGGAGACTACAACCCCGAACAATGGTCCGAAGACGTCTGGCAGCAAGACGTGGAGCTCATGAAAGAAGCCGGGGTGAACCTGGTTTCGGTGGCCATTTTCGGCTGGGCCAGACTGGAACCCGTGGAAGGCCAGTACGACTTTGACTGGCTGGACCGCGTGCTGGATTTGTTGCATGCCAACGGCATCTCTGTGAACCTTGCCACCGCCACTGCTTCCCCACCTGCCTGGATGGCCCTGAATCACCCTGAAACCCTGCCCATAGACCGCAGTGGTGTGCAATACGGCTTCGGGTCCAGACAGCAGTACAGTCCCTCCAGCCCCATTTACCGCGAAAAAGCCGCCCTGCTGGTGCGCAAGATGGCAGAGCGTTACAAGGACCACCCTGCACTGGTGATGTGGCACATCAACAACGAATACGGCTGCCACATCCAGGAGTGCTACGCACCACACACCGCCGAGGCCTTCAGACACTGGCTGGAGCAAAAATACCAGACCATCCCTGAACTGAACCGCGTGTGGGGCACCGCTTTCTGGAGCCAGGGCTACCAGAACTGGGCCGAAGTGCAGCCCCCCAGACACATGCCCGCCTTCTACAACCCCACCCACTGGCTGGACTGGCGCAGGTTCTCCAGCGACATGATCCAGGAATGCCTGGAGATGGAAGTGCAGATCCTGCGGGAAATCACCCCGGATGTGCCCCTCAACACCAACTTTCTGGGTTTCAGCAAAGCCGTGGACCAGCGCTCATTTGCACAGCAGGAAGACCTGGTCTCCATCGACATTTACCCCGATCCTGCCACCCAGGAAAGCAAAATTGACGCTGCCCTGCAAAGCGACTGGGCCAGAAGTTTGAAAGACGGCCAGCCCTGGATCGTGATGGAGCAGGCCCCCAATCAGGTGCAGTGGCGACCCATCAACCGCCTGAAAAAACCCGGCCAGATGCGCCTCCTGAGCTACTCCATGGTGGCCCGTGGCGCAAAAGGCATCCTGTACTTCCAGTGGCGCCAGAGCATCAGTGGCTCTGAGAAATACCACTCTGGCATGGTCCCCCACACTGGAACCTCTTCTCGCACCTGGCAGGAAATCCGGGCGCTGGGCAACGAACTGAAAGCCCTTCCCGAACTGTCTTTCACTCCCGATGCAAAAGTGGCTTTGATCCTCGACTGGGACGCCTGGCAGGCCCTGGAGCAGGAATCCCATCCCCACACCGGGCTTTCCCTGATGGAACAGATTGGCCACTTCTATCAGGTGCTGTGGAAACAGAACATCCTGGTGGATTTTGTGACCTCTGACCATGACCTGTCTGGTTACCAGCTGGTGCTGGCCCCCAGCCTGCCCATCCTGTCTGAAACTGCAGCTGCAAACCTGAAAACCTACGTGCAAAACGGCGGTCATCTGGTGATGTCCTGCTTCAGCGGTCTGGCAGACCCCAACGACCACATCTACAGCGAAACCTTTAACGGCAGTTACAACCCCCTGCTGATTGACATGCTGGGCATCCTGATCCGCGAATTCGATCCCCAGAGCAGTGGCACCGTGCTGGAGCTCAGCAATGGCTGGCAGGCCGTGCAGTGGGCCGATGTGCTGGAACTGCAGGGCGCAACCGCCCTGGCAAGTTTCACCAGCGACCACTTTGCAGGTGCCCCTGCCATCACCGAAAACCAGTACGGCAAAGGAAAAGCCTACCACCTGGGCACCCAGTTGCAACTGAGCAGCCTGGAAGCCTTCCTGAAACACACCCTGCAAAATGCAGGTGTGCAGAGCCCTCTGGAGGTGCCCGAAGGCATCGAAGTGGTGGCCTGGAAAGACGGCACCACCTTCCTGATCAACCACACCAGCCAGGAACACACCGTCTTGCTGCCTGCCCCCATGCAGAACCTGCTGCAAAGCGCAGCAACACAAACCGCACAGCAGGAACTGAAACTTGCCCCCATGGATGTGGCTGTGTTGCAGCCCCAGACCCAACTCGAAGCCATTTTGCAGTAAGACAGCCATCAAGCGCCCCCCCATCACCCACCACAGGAGCGTTGCTCCTCGGGAAATCGAGCAGAGGAATCAAGGAGAGAGAAGATGAAGAACATTGCACTGCTGGGCCTGACACTCATTGCCGGAAGCACCCTGGCTGCCCCCAAAGGCGAAATCACCATCTGGAGCTGGGACGTTGCCGCCAAAGCCCTGGAAGCCACCGTCCCCAGCTTCAACAAGCTGTACCCCGATGTGAAGGTCAAAATTGTGGACCTGGGCAACCAGAACGTCTACGACCGTGGCCTGGCCGGATGTGCGGCAGGCGGCGCTGACCTCCCCGATGTTTACTCTGTGGAAAACGGTGAGGCAGAAGTGTTCTGGGCCCGCTTCCCCGACTGCTTCACCGACCTGACCACCCTGGGGGCCAGCAAGTACATCAAGAGCTTCCCCGCTTTCAAATGGACCGAACTTTCCGTGGGCAACAAGCGCTACGCCATGCCCTGGGATTCCGGCCCTGTGGTGATGTTCTACCGCCGCGACCTCTACAAGCAGGCTGGAATCAGCCCCACCAGCATCAAAACCTGGGATGACTTCATCAAGGCTGGCCAGAAGGTCAACGCCAAGTTCGGTGGCAAGGTCAAGATGGGCGTGATTGGCAACGGCTCTGACGACGAGTGGTTCAGAATGCTGGCCAACCAGAACGGCTGCTTCTACTTCGACAACGATGCAAAAGAAGTGACCATCAACCAGGCAGGCTGCGTGGATGCCCTCAACACCGTCAAGAAACTCATGGACGCCAAACTGCTCTCCGTGGGCGACTGGGGCGGACAGATCACCGCCTTCAAGAAAGGCGACACCGCCACCAGCATGTTCGGTGCATGGTATGAAGGCACCATCCGCAGCAATGCCCCCGAACTGAGCGGCAAGTGGGGCGTGTACCCCATGCCCGCAGCCAAAAAAGGCGGCGTGCGTGCAGCCAACCTGGGCGGATCCGCCCTGGCCCTGCCCGCCAGCAGCAAGAACAAAGAAGCCGCTTACGCTTTCATTGAGCACGCCCTGGCCACCAACGAAGGCCAGATCGCCATGCTGAAACAGTACGGTCTGGTGCCTTCCCTGCTGAGCGCCGCCAAGGATCCCTACGTGGCACAGGGCCAGAAATACTGGGGCAACCAGAAGGTCTGGAAGACCATCCTGGACACCCTCGGTGATGTTCCTGCTGCCCGCGGCACCCAGTTCTTCCAGGAAGCCCGTCAGATCATGGTGGTGACCCAGGCTGACTTCATCTCTGGCAAGTTCAAGACCGCCAGAGAAGCCCTGGACAGCGCAGCCAAACAGATCAGCGCTGCCACTGGCTTGCCCGTCGCCAAGTAAGCCCAAGGATTAAAGTAACCGTCAGGGCACCTGCAGTTGCAGGTGCCCTGCAAGGAGGAAGACATGCTCCGCTTCAGGCAGAACGCTGTACCATATGGCTTTTTGATGCCATACCTGCTGATCTTTCTGGTGTTCTGGGCTTACCCGCTGGTCCGCAGTTTGCTCGACTCTTTTGACGATTCCCGCATTCTGGGATTTTCTTTCAACACCACAAACTGGACGAGACTTTTCTCTGATCCCTTTTTCCTGACCGCTCTGAAGAACACCCTGTTCATCATGGTGATTCAGGTTCCCGTGATGCTGGCCCTGGCGGTGGGACTGGCCGTGGCCCTCAATTCCGGGGTGCTGAAAGCCAAGGGTTTTTACCGCTTTGCCTTTTTTGCACCGCTGGTGGTGGGCACCACCGCGTACTCTGCCATCTTCCGTCTGATTTTCAACACCCAGTATGGGGCCGTCAACCAGGGCCTGAATGCCATTGGGATCGCTTCGGTGGACTGGTTGAACCAGCCCGGACCCGCCATGGCCGTGATCATGATGGCCATCACCTGGCGCTGGGCCGGATACAACGCCATCCTGATTCTGGCCGGACTGCAAAGCATCGGTCAGGAGGTCTACGAGGCCGCCGCGCTGGATGGGGCCTCCAAAACCACCACCTTCTTCAGGATCACCCTGCCCCTTTTGCGTCCCAGCATCCTGTTCTGTCTGGTGATTTCGGTGTTCGGGACGCTGCAACTGTTCACTGAGCCTGCCCTGATCACCGCAAGTGGACCCGGCAATGCCACCATGACACTGGGCACCTACCTGTACCAGCAGGGCTTCAGAAGCTTCAACTTTGGTTATGCCAGCGCCATTGCTTATGGGGTGGCCATCCTGGGGGCCGTGGTGAGCTGGATTCAACTGAAAGTGCTGGGAGGAGACAACACATGACCAGCAAAGCCGTGTCCCAGAGCAGACCCAGAAATGCCCACAAAAGCAGCGAAACCCTGCAAAGCATCCTGTTGCACATCCTGATGACCCTGGGTGCCCTGCTGTTCATTGCCCCCCTCTACCTGATGCTGGTGTACGCCACCCACCCGGACAACGGCATTTACTCTGGTGCGCTGTGGTTTGGCAGTGAAGCCGTCAACAACTTCAAGAACCTGCAGGCAGACACCAACTTCCTGAAGGCCACCTTCAACAGCCTGATGATTGCGGTGCTCTACACCACGGTGAGTTTGCTGTTCACCAGCATGGCTGGCTTTGCTTTCACCAAGTACGAATTTGTGGGCAAGAACTTCTGGTTCGGTCTGATTCTGGCCACCATTGCCATTCCGGCTTTTGTGACCATCATCCCGCAGTACATCATGGTGGCCCGCGATTTCCATTTGACCAACACCTACTGGGCGGTGATTCTGCCTGGTCTGGCCAACACCGTGGGGATTTTCTACATGCGCCAGACTTTTCAGGGGGTGCACAACGACCTCTTGAATGCTGCCCGCATTGATGGAGCCAGCGAATTCCGGGTGTTCTGGCAGATTGCCCTGCCCGTGGTGCGTCCTTCCCTGGCTGCACTGGCGATCCTGCTGTTCCTGGCAAGCTGGAACGATTACCTGTGGCCGCTGCTGGTCCTCAACAACAAGGACGCCTACACCATTCCGGTGGCCCTGGGCACCCTGGTGGGCCTGACCCGCGTGTCCTGGGGCGGGATCATGATGGGAACAGCCATTTCCACCATGCCTTTCCTGATCCTGTTCATGCTGGCCCAGCGGCACATTGTGGCCGGGGTGGCCGGAGGGTCCGTCAAGGGCTGAGTGGGCCTTTCAGCAAAGAAGACACACACAAAAAACGCCCGAGTCTCTCAGGCGTTTTTTGTGTTTCTGTGATGCGTTTCTGTGAGACTGGGTTACTGAATCATCCCACGGTGTTGCAAGAGAGCGTTGGAAAACTCCCAGTGCAGCTCCTGCAAATCTGGATGGTTGGACAGATGATCGAGCATGTCCTCCAGGGTTTCAAAAGCTCCTGCAAATGCCACCCTGAAGTCATCCTGGCTCTGGGTCAGCACTTCCAGAACCACCAGTCCCTGCGGAATGATGTACAGGCTGAAAAAGAAAACACTGGGCGATTTGGTGAATTGCCAGTCATAAAAGGGCTTCCAACCCGATTTGTCCAGCTGGGCAATGGTGGTGGTGAGATCAGTCATGGGTAAGGTCCTTTTGTGGGAGGGTCATGTAGCGGGGGTCCAGCAGCAGCAGCAAAAAAGCCTGCAAATCTTGCTTTTCCTTCTGACTCAGATGCAGTCTGGGGAGATGGCCCTTTTCGTCTCCTCCACGGTCATAGAATTCTATGACCTCCTGCAAGGTTTTCAAACTGCCATCATGCATGTAAGGGGCTGTGAGGGAAACATTGTGCAAACTCGGCGTGCGGAAAGCAAACAGCATTTGCTTTCCAGAAACCACATCTCCACGCCCATGGTCATGCCCGAAGGTTTCGGTTTCTTGACCCTGAACGATGTTGCTCTGGCGCACAATGGCCTGTTTTTTCAGGCCGGTGTAGTGGTACTGCTGATCCGTCAAGGCTTTTCCAGCATGACAACTGCTGCACCCTGCCTTCCCATAAAACAGTTTTTTTCCCTGCTGCTCAGAGGGAGTGTAAATGGCATGGTTGGCATAAGAGTCTGTGCTGCGAATGGACCACAGATGAGCTGCCAGGGCTTTTTTGGTGAAATCCTTCTCGCTGGTGACCACCTGCTGTTTTCGGGTCAGGGCGTAGAGTTTGCCCAGCGTCGGATGGTGGCTCAGTGTGCGGTGAATGCGTTCAGGGGAAGAGTGCATTTCATGCAAAGCGAAGAGGGGCTCTTCAACCTGATCATACAGGGTGGCCGCACGACCATCCCAGAAGTAGGATTTGTAATAACCCACATTCAGCAAACTTGGAGTGTTGCGCCGCAACAGCAGTTGGCCAATTTTGGGACGCTGCAACCCATCCTGAAATGCCCGATCTGGATCATGGCAGGTCTGGCATGAGATGCCCCTGGGAGACAATTCAGTGTTCCTGAACAGCAAAGCCCCTGCCCTTTGCAACTCAGGGGTGGAAAGGGGTGGGGAGGAAGGGGAGAAACTGGAATGCAAATAATAACTTCTTGCTGCAGTCAATGCTGCAGCAAGAAGAACAGAAGACAACAAGAAGATCCTTCTCATCAAAACCCTTGCAAATCTTGAGATTCGTCAGGGATTACATTCCACCATTCCAGCTGATTTTCCAGACCAGGGTGTCTTGTTTCTGAATTTTGGAAACCGTCACCAGGGCCTGCTGCTGGCCATATTTGGGCTCAACAACACGCAAGACCTGTCCATCTTTGGCTTTCAGATGGGCCACCCCTTGTTCATTGGTGGAAGACAACAGGGTGTTGGTGGCATTGTCAAACACCAGTGCGCCTTGAACAGGAGCATGGGTCTTTTCCAGAGCAACTTGCACCTGATAATCAAAGGTGCTGGCCGGACTGGAAACATTGGTTTTGGAGCAAGAGATAAGGGTAAGCGCAGAACTCTGTACAGGACAAAAATCTAAAAATGGCCTGGTACTCCGGGCCAACAATGCTATTTGAGGCGGGCGCGCCAGTCGTGTAG
>NZ_BMOD01000039.1 GCF_014646895.1 Deinococcus roseus | reverse complement strand
CTTGATGCTGCAGGATCAGCTTTTCACCGACTCAGAACTGCATCCTTTTCCAAGGGCTGGATAGGTGCAAAATCTCAGCTAACGGAGGCCTTGCTGGCCGCCTTCAAGCTGCTTGGAGCCGTGCAAATCTGATGTTTATCCGGGAGGTACTTAGCTCTCTGCTGTCCATGCTGAGTTGTTTGGCCACAAATTTTCGCACGGTGCGGGGAACTTTGCGCACATCTCTGGGGAAAGTTCCCAGGAACCTGAGGGTGGTCAGTTGCAAGGCAAATCCAAGCCGTCCTGCACCCAGTCGGCAGGTTTCGATGAAGTCCAGATCAAAGTCATCCAGCTGAAAATACTTTTCCAGCTGCTCCTCAGAGGGTTCTGCTGCGTAGGTGCCGTAACGCTGGGCCTGCTCGGGGGTCAGGAAGTCGGTGGGCATGAAAGGGCGTTACCCGACCACAGGCCGGAAGTACAGGCTTTGAGGCCACAGAAAATGAACGGCACAGGGCCATCCCCATGAATTTCAGCCATGACTGTTTCTGGGCCCATGAACTTCACCTGGATTCAACAACCAGCTGGTCCCGCTTGCTGACGGTCAGGTACACCGTGAGGCCCAGAATCAGCAGCAAGAACACCACACTGGTGGTGGTGGTGCCCAGCCCCAGTCCACCATCATCTTTCGCCTGGGAAAGCCAATCCCCCACAGAGGCCCCGAGGGGACGGGTGAGGATGTACGCCAGCCAGAACGCCACAATCCCATTCCCCCGCACGATCAGGTGGCCCACACCGATCACAGCGATTGCCCCAGCGAAAATCAAGATCGAGAAGAAATACCCCACATTCAGGGTTTCGGCCAGCAGGTCTCCAGCAGCGGTGCCCAGGCTGAAGGTCCACAGGATGGTCAGCCAGTACCAGCCTTCCCGTCTGGGGGTGAAAATCGAATGGATAGAGAGGGTGCGTTCTGAACGGTACCACCCCAGGAAGGTAAGGACCAGCAGCACCGCAAACACCCCGGTGCTGGTCCACAAACTGATCCCCAGGTGGTCGGTGAGGTTGTCGGTGATCAGGGTGCCCACCACGCTGATCAGCACCACATTCACCCAGTACACGCCCGGGACGTACTTTCGGGTGCGGAACTGCACCACCAAAGCCACAATCAGCAACACAGACATCACCAGGGTGGTGCCAGTGAGCCCGAGGTTCAGGGTCTCATTCAAAAAATCGGCTGCGGTTTCTCCGACGGTGGTGGCCAGCACCTTGATGATCCAGAAGAACACGGTGACTTCTGGGACCTTGCTCCACAGGTTCGCTGGAGGCTCAGAATCAGACAGGGATGGGTTGTGGAATGCCATGGGATGCTCCTTTGAACCCGGAGCAAATGGGCTTGCGTCCAGGGCCGACTGCTGAGCATAATTCACAATGGTATAATTCTGGTATAGTCCCTGCTGGATGAACTTTTCGTGAATTTACAGGTCAGAATCGGCGGGAAATGCCACAGAAGACGGGCCTCCAAAAAGACACACTGGACTCCATGAACAATCAAGTTGGCCACACGTTTCAACTGCACTGGAAGTCCCTCACCATCTGGATCCTGGGGGTGCTGCTTCCCTTGCTGGGGGTGGGCCTGATCGCCGAAGACCTGATGGAAAAACAAATTTTTGCTTTTGAAGAGCCGTTCATGCGCCTGGTCCACACCCACGCCACGCCCACCCTGGACGCTCTGGCCCTCACCTTCTCTTTTGTGGGAAGCGTCAATTTCATTGGCCCCCTCAGTCTGGTGATCTGCCTGATCGCCTGGAAAAAAAGCAGCAGGTACGGCCTGTACTTTCTGCTGGCCACCCTGGGGGCTGCCGGGATGAACATCCTGGCCAAAATGGTGTTCAATCGCACCAGACCCCAGTTCTGGGAGCGTCTGGTGAATGAACCTGCAGCCAGTTTTCCCAGTGGGCACGCCATGTTCTCTGCAGCGCTGGCAACTGCACTCATTGCGATGCTGTGGCACACCCGGTACCGCTGGATGGTGTTCATCCTGGGGGTTGGTTTTGCGCTGTGTGTGGGACTGAGCCGGATTTACCTGGGGGTGCATTACCCCACCGACGTGCTCTGTGGCTGGGCTGCGGGCATGGCCTGGTCTCTGGCCTGCTGGCGGATTTTCAAAAGCCACCACTCCACCGATCCTGAAAAACCCACTCCCGACGAAGCATCTTCAACCGCTCAAAACGCTTAAATCATGGAGTGGGACGCAGGGCAATTGGAAGACGTCAAAAGTCCCAGGAAACAAAGCAGGCCACTTGATTTGGGCGAACTGCTACCATCACTCCAGTGAGAATTCTCATGAAACGAACATGTAAAGCCCTCCCTGCTCCGATAAGGACCACCATGACACTGTTCCAGAACATTTCTCAGCGGGTGCTGCGGGATCAACGCGACCACATCATGGTAGGTCACCGCAACCCATGAAGTCACCACCCTGTGCCTGAGGCACATCCAACACATTGCTCCCAGCCACCTGAGGGACCACACCGAGGTGCAAATGAAAGCTGTGGATGGGTGCTCAAAGGTCACCCTTCAGGAGTCTGCTTCCCAGTTCGAGCACCGCTGTCAGCAACTTCTGGATGCTGTGGAAGCCGGAGATGTGGAACGCATCAATCAACACTACTGTCCAAAACGCAGGTCATCCTGAAACAGGCCTGCCAAAAATTCCAGTTGGCTCACAGGCACGGTGCCCTGGAGTGCTTTTGATCAGATTCAGACCCAGACCCAGGCAAGCCGACTGTTGAGCATCAGGATTCAGTCAGGATTCTCATTTGTGTCTCAGCTGAGCTCAGTCTCCTTTCAGTGTCTTTCTCTAAAGTGAAGTGCAGAAAGGCAGGGGCAATCCCCAGGAGGTGAACAGACATGCTGTTTTTGATTTCACTCTTGATCGGTCTGGTGTGTGGAGGCATGATCGGAGGACTGGTGTTGCTGGTTGCAAACCGCATGCCTGTCTCCCGTCCCCACCTGGATGTTTCTGTGGCAACCACCCAGCAACAGGCTTCTGGCCACTGGATTTAACCCCTTGTTTTGATCTCTGAGCGGTGCTGGAGCATCCTTTCAGCTGCATCTCGCCAGGACTATACCGAGAATTAACCAGGGTGCGGCATGCTGTAAGACATGCTGTGTCTTTTTTGCCCCCCTCTCTTTGCTCTGGGTCTTTCATGCGCATTCTGATTGTGGAAGATGACCCGGGCATCCAGCGGCTGCTGGTCGACACGCTCACCGAAGAAGGTTACACCTGTGATGTTGCTGGAGGTGCCACTGAAGCCCTCCACCTGCTTCCCCTTTACCCTTATGCACTGCTCGTGCTGGACGTGATGCTTCCAGAAGGACCAGAGGCTGGATTTCACCTTGGAGAACAGCTGCGACTGGAGGGGGTGCAAACCCCGATCCTGTACCTGACCGCCCGAGGTGCCCTGGATGACCGGGTCAGGGGCTTGCAACTTGGCGGGGACGATTACCTCACCAAGCCCTTCCAGCACCGGGAACTCATCGCCCGCCTGCAGGTCCTCTTGCGCAGAGGGGCAGGACAGGCCCATAACCTGCTCCCTCTGGCAGCAGGCTGGAAACTGGACCTCACCCGGCACCAGGCGGTTCGGGATGCTTTGCAGGTGAACCTCACCCACAGGGAATACCAGCTCATGTCCCTGTTTGCCCACCACCCCGGTCGGGTGTTTTCCCGATCCGACATCCTGGACCGCATCTGGGCTGGAGAATCCAGCATTGAACCCAAAGTCATTGATGTGTACATCTCCACCCTCAGGAAAAAAACCGGTGAAGGGGTGATCGACACCCTCCGGGGCGTGGGGTACCGTCTGGGAGAAGGATGAACCTCCGGCTGCGCCTCACCCTCACCTATGCACTGCTCACCTCGCTGCTGCTGGCCCTGGCCGCCCTGGGGGTGTTCTGGGGCACCCGAGGGCAAATCCAGAAAAACACCGACACAGCCCTGGAAGATGTGGGGGCTGTGCTCAGGCAGAACCTGCAGGAAGATAGACAACTCAACCTGGACGACGCGCAAATCACCGCAGATTTCAGCGTGGTGGTGATGGACCATTCGGGCCTGGTCCTTGCCCAGAGTGGCGTACCCCATCCCCTGATGAAAGCATTGCACCCTGTGGGCTGGTATTCCGGAGAGAAATTCCGCTTGCTGGTTCTTCCCCTGAACGCCCAGACTGTCCTGATGGTGGGCAAGGACACCCATGAAAGCACTCTGTTTCTGAAAACCCTGCTCAGGATCCTGCTGCCGATCTATCTGGTCCTGATGCTGCTCTCGATGGGGCTGGGTTACCTGTTGGCCGACCGGGCCCTCAGGCCGGTGGACACGGTCACCCGCAAGGCCAGGGAGATCACCGAAACCGGACGTTACCAGGAGCGTGTGCCTGGGGTGATTGGAAACGATGAAATGGCCCAGCTGGTGCTCACCTTCAATGAAATGCTGGACCACCTGCAATCAACCATCGAGCGGGAAAAGACTTTTGCTCGACTGGCTGCCCATGAACTGCGCACCCCCCTCACCATCCTGCAAGGCCGCATTGGCCTGGCGTTGGCCCGGGAAAGAGACATTTCCTCCTACCAGAAACACCTCAGCGAAATGCAAGGGGGAGTGGACCGTCTGGTGAACCTCACCGAAACCCTCCTCAAATTCAGTCAAGCCGAACAGGTGCTGGTGGAACAGGTGGATTTGCAACTGGCTGTGCAACAGGCCGTGCAAGAATTCCCTGAGTCAGTTAGACAGCAGATTCAAACCCAGCTGCAGTCCAGCTGGGTGCAGGCCGAAACCGTTGCCTTGCAGCAACTCATTTTCAACCTGCTGGACAATGCCCTCAAATACGGGCCTGCAAACGAAAACATCCTGCTGCAGGTGGAAGATCACCAGCTGACAGTGCAGGACGCAGGAAAGGGTCCTCCCCGAGAAGAGTGGGAACGCCTGCTTCGCCCCCTGGAGCGGGGCATGTCTCCCCATCACCCAGCAGGTTCCGGTCTGGGCCTGGCTTTCGTGGCCTCGGTGTGCCAGCAGTGGAATGCCACCCTCACACCCCACTGGCTCCCAGAGGGCTTTCAGGTCACCGTAAAGTTTCAACTTGCAGAAGCCCAGCAGCACCTTTCACAGGAGAACCCCACATGTTAGATTCGATCAAAGCCGCAATCATGGGCGTGGTGGAAGGCATCACCGAATTCCTGCCCATTTCCTCCACCGGGCACCTGATCGTCACTGCCGACCTGTTGCACTTTAGGAGCAGCAACGCATTCGAAATTCTCATTCAACTCGGTGGTGTGCTGGCCGTGCTGGTGTTTTACTTTCGGGACATCATCAAACAGGCCCAGAGACTCACCACCTCGAAAGAGGTCCGACAGTTCTGGCTGGGCATCCTCATTGCAGCTTTGCCGGCCGGGATTCTGGCCTTGCTGTTCAAGAAGACCATTGAAACCCATTTTTTCAATGCCACAGTGGTGGCGATCTCGCTGATTGTGGGGGGCATCGTGATGCTCATTGTAGAACAGTTGCCCAGACGGGAAACCACCCATGAGACCACAGGGATCACTCTGAGGCAGGCCCTCATCGTGGGTCTGGCCCAGATCTTTGCGTTGATCCCCGGCGTTTCCAGGAGTGCCAGCACCATCCTGGGAGGAATGTTCTCGGGCATGAGCCGTTCTGCAGCAACGGGTTTCAGTTTCTACCTCTCGATTCCGGTGCTCGGAGGTGCATCCCTGCTCTCCCTGATCAAAGACCTGCACGAGGTGGGTCAGCAGGGGGCCTCCACCATTTTCATCGGTCTGCTGGTGTCGTTTGGAGTCAGTTTGCTGGCCATTGGGTGGCTGCTCAGGTTCATTTCCCGGCACAATTTTCAGGGTTTCGCCCTCTACCGCATTGTGGCAGGGACTGTGATCCTGCTGCTGGTTTCCACCGGGGTGATCACCCATGCATAGGGGCAGAGGCTTGCGTCAGGCAGCCCACTGCACCTGGAGCAGCGTGAAGGGGCGCTGTTCAACGGTGCTGGGGTGCGCCATGCTTGGCGGGGTGGGAAGTGTCCTCCTGGGTTCAAACCGAAATTTACTGGTAGGGGTGCGCTCTGGGACCCTGAGATTTGTGGACTGGATTGTGGTTTCTCCGTTCCTGGCTCACCTGCACCATGTTCAGGAGGACAGATGAAACAGGGCCGCGAACTGCAAGCTGATCGGCCCCGTGGGGTCCGAAACCTGCTGAGCAAGGTGCCAGAGGTCACGGTGCTGTTCTGGACCATCAAGGTGCTGACCACCGGGATGGGTGAAGCCGCCTCGGATTTTCTGGCCCACACTCTGGGGCCAGTGGCCGCGGTGGCCTTTGGGGTTCTGGGCCTGGTGGTTTCCCTGCTGTGGCAGTTCCAGCAGGACCAGTACCGGCCCGGAGTGTACTGGACGGCGGTGATGATGGTCAGTGTGTTTGGCACCCTGGCTGCGGACGCCGTGCATGTGGCCCTGGGCATCCCTTACCTGGTGTCTGCCCTGTTTTTCCTGGTCTCCCTGTTCATCACTTTCTGGCTCTGGCACCGCATTGAAGGTACACTGTCGATCCACAGCATCCACACCCGCAGGCGGGAGGTGTTCTACTGGGTGGTGGTGCTGTGCACCTTTGCACTGGGGACTGCAGTGGGCGATTTGACCGCCAAGACCTTCCACTGGGGCTGGCTGACTTCCGGAGTGATTTTTGGGGTGCTGTTCATCTTGCCCCTGATGTTTCAACGGCTGTTCAGAGGGCAAGAGATTCTGGTTTTCTGGGTGTCTTACATCTTCACCCGACCTTATGGAGCCTCTTTTGCGGATTTCATGTGGGTGCCCGTTTCACAGGGAGGGCTTGGGTGGGGAGCTGGGACCGTGACCCTGCTGCTGACCGGGGTGATTGTGCTACTGGTTGTGGTGTTGGCCCTGGGCAGAAAGGAAGTGCGTGATGCTTGACTTTGCTGGAACATGGTCAAGGGTAAGGTCAGGCATGAAACCTCTGTTGCTGCTGGGACTTCTGGGCTGGGGTACAGCGGGTGCAGCCCCTGCCAAAACACCCCATTTTGGGCATGTGTTTGTGATTGTGCTGGAAAACCATGGGTTTGGTTCGGTGATCGGCAACAAAAACATGCCAGAAATCAACCGGCTGGCTGGCACATACGGGCTTGCCACCAACTTCTGGGCGATCACCCATCCAAGTTTGCCGAATTACGTGGCGCTGGTGTCTGGAAGCACGCACGGCATTCAGGACGATGATGCCACCGTGGTGCTCAAGGGAGACAACCTGGCCGACCAGCTGGAACATGCCGGACTCAGCTGGAAATCTTACCTGGGGGGATTGCCTGAGGCAGGCTCGAAGGTGAATTTTGCAGGTGTATTTGGACGGTATGCCCGCAAGCACAACCCGTTTTTGTTGTTCAAATCCATCCAGCAGGACATGGCCCGGGCAAAGCAGGTGGTGCCGCTGGATCAACTGGCCAGCGACCTGAAGTCAGGGGAAATGCCGAATTTCAGTTTGATTGTGCCGGACCAGTGTGAGGACATGCACGGCACCCCTGCGTGCAGGGGAGGCAAGAACCTGGAGGCAACCGGAGACCAGGTGGCCGGGGAACTGGTGCGCAAGATCATGACCTCAAAAAGCTGGGGCAAAAACGACGTGATCTTTTTGACCTTTGATGAGGCGGACGAAAGCGCACCTGCCCAGGGACCGGAGAAGGTGGATCAGGGAGGTCGGGTGGTGCTGGTGGTGGTTTCGGGAAAGGCTAGGGGACCCATAAG
Source organism: Deinococcus roseus (assembly GCF_014646895.1). Lineage (NCBI taxonomy): Bacteria > Thermotogati > Deinococcota > Deinococci > Deinococcales > Deinococcaceae > Deinococcus > Deinococcus roseus. The sequence goes on along the minus strand of NZ_BMOD01000039.1, from coordinate 22,918 downwards.
CTCAAAGGTGGCTTTCAACCATTACAGTGTGCTGCGCACGGTGGAAGAAGGTTTTGGGCTTCCAGTGATGGGCGAAGCCCGGAACAGCAGGGCTTTGTGGGGATTTTTTCCATAAGAGACCCACTGGGATGCAGGGTGTAGCGCAAACGATCCTTTACAGAACACTTCTGATCGGAAAAGAAACACACGGGTTTCTGGACGTGAAAGTGCTCTAAAACTCGTCCTGAAATCAACGCCCTGCAAACCCCTGCTCCTTTTGATTTCGCTACACTGAAGCATGGGTGAAATTGTCGGATACGCCCGGGTCTCCACCCGGGATCAAAATTTGGAGCTTCAACTGGACAGCCTGAAGAAAGAGGGTTGTGAAAGAATCTTCACTGACCACCTCAGTGGGGCTTCCACAGACCGGCCTGGCTTTGAGGAAGCCCTGAAGTTTCTGCGCTCCGGAGACAAACTGGTGGTCTGGAAACTCGACCGACTGGGAAGAAGCCTCCAGCACCTGATTGAAACGGTGAAACTGCTGGAAGCCAGAGGGGTGGCATTGCACGTGGTGCAAGAGAAATTGGACACCTCCTCAACAAACGGCAAACTGTTTTTTCATATTTTTGGTGCCCTGGCTGAGTTCGAGCGGGACGTGATTCGGGACCGCACCCGTGCTGGGCTGGAAGCTGCAAGGGCCAGAGGACGTGTAGGTGGAAGGAAACACAAGCTGAGTGGGGATCAGATCAAAGCTGCTCGGGACCTGCTGAAAGCCGAGCATTCGGTGACCGAGGTGGCCAGGATGCTGCAGGTGTCAAGGAGTACCCTTTATCGGTATCTGCACGAGTGAATTGAAGCCAGCAATGGCTGTTTCACAAATCCATTTTTCTTCCAGGTCGGACATTTTCGCATTGCCAGTCCACCAGGGTCCAATCCGCAGTCAGGACGTTATAGGTTCAGTCCGTCTGCCGCAGGGTGGCCACATGGCTGGTGGGCGACGAGCCGAAGTGCCTCCGGTACTCCCGGCTGAACTGTGAGGCACTCACGTACCCGACCTCGAAGCCTGCCCTGGCGGCGTCCATCTTCTGTGTCAGCATCAGGCGCTGCGCTTCCGAGAGCCGCAGGGTCTTCTGGTATTGCAGGGGGCTCATGGCGGTCACTTCCTTGAAGATCCGGTGGAAGGCAGAGGCGCTCAGACCCACCTGTTCGGCCAGTTCCTCGATCTTCAGGGGCAGGTTGAAGTGCGTCCCCAGCCACCGGATTGCCCGGGCGATCCGGTGGCTGTGACTGCCCACCGCCGCCATCTGACGCAACCCCTCACCCTGAGGGCTCATCAGCACCCGGTACAGAATTTCCTGCTGAATCAAGGGGGCCAGGATCGGCAAGTCACGCGGCATGTCAATGAGCCTCACAAACCGACGAAAGATGTCCAGAAGGTCCAGGGTGGCCTCACCCAGCGCCATCGCTCGGCTTGATTCACTTCGGCCCACAGGAGGGAGGTCGGTGTTCAACAGGAGGGTTGTCAGGGCGGAGAGATCCAGTTCCAGCATGAGGGCCAGGAACGGGTGTTGAGAACTGGCCTCCAGAATCTGTGGGGTCACCGGGAGATTTGCTGAGGTCAGCAAGAAGTGCCCTGGGGTGAGCAGGAAGCTCTCCTCCCCGAGGCTCACCCGTTTCTGCCCGCCAATCACGAGGGTCACGCTGGGAGCGTACAGGCAAGGTTCAGCCGGAGTCGGCCTCGCGCGGCGATGCAGCGAGAGGGCAGGCCATGCGGTCGGGACATCTTCTGCCCGGCCTGTTCTTCTCGCAACCTGTTCAGCCAGGGTGGCCAGGGTGGCCTGGAACTCACTGCTCGTCTGACTCGGGGTGATGTCCATGTGTGTTCCGTTCGCTCCTTGAATGCCGATGGTTGGGTCAGCAGTTTCGATCTTACGAAGCAACTGAAACAGGTTTATCGGAGTGCGACGCGCATGTTGACCCGATCGGGGAGATGGTCGAACACGCTGAGCTTGGAGGTGATCGTGCCCATCTTGGTGAGGGTCGGCACAGAACTGGTCTCTTTGTAGATGATGGTGATGCTGTCCAGCGGATGGTTGTGATCTCCTATTGGGGTGCAGAGGTTTGGGGATCGTGGTCAAGGTTGCTGGACAATGCCCGGTGGGCATTTGCTTGTGCAAGCAAATCTCTGGCCTTCTGCTCGAACACCTTCACAGCGTCGGCACCAGCGGCGAAGCGAAACGGGGGCTCATCCTGGGCGGCAAGTTGCACAATCGCGTGGGCGAGTTTGGCCGGGTCTCCACCCTGCTGGCCGTTCATCCCGTTCCAGGCCGTGATGGTCTCCTGGGTCTTCTCGGCATAATCGTCGATGTGGGGCTGGGCGTAGGTGGTGGACGTTTCGGTCAGCAGTTCAGTGCGGAAAAACCCAGGCTCGACCAGCATGGTGCGGATGCCGAAGGGGGCGACCTCGGGGGTGAGCGATTCCATCCAGCCCTCGAGGCCAAACTTCGCGGCGGCGTAAGCCGTGCAGAACACCCCTCCAGAAATGCCAGCGGTGGAAGAAAGGGTGATCAAGAGCCCAGAGCGCTGCCTGCGCATTGCTGGCAAGGCGGCCCTGGCAACGTTCATGGGACCGAACAGCAAGGTCTCGATCTGGCTGCGCACCTGTTCAGGGCTGAGTTCCTCAAAGAACCCGGCGTAAAAGTTGCCTGCATTGTTGACCAGCACATCCAGGCGACCAAACCGCTCCAGGGTGGCCTCCACCGCTGCCTGGGCATCTTCGGGGCGTGTCACATCGAGTTTGATGGTCAGCAGGTCCTGATGGTCCCCGAGGGCAGACCTGATTTGCTCAGGGTTCCGTCCAGTTGCGACCACAAGGTGCCCAACCTTTAGTGCTGCTCGGGCGAGATCGATTCCCAGCCCGCGCCCGGCTCCGGTGATCATCCAGACTTGCTTGTTCGTGCTTTTTTTAGACATACTGGTCTCCCGTTTTCATTGAGGTGTGATGTGGGCCGTTCCTGTACCGAACGGTTCTGTTCACCTGTCATTGTAGGGGGTGGAGTCCAGCTGGGCTTGCCTGATCCTGCTGTGATCTTGCCTGATTTGCCCATGACCACCGGGCTTTGCCCCTGGGTCGTCTGAGGGTTCCTCTTCGAGGTGGTTAAGCAGGGGCGATGACGCCCCCTGGAGATCGAGGAAAATGTTTTTGAATGAGAATTTCGTGCTTCTGGAAGGAGAAATTTAAATTGGCCCGATATTTTTCGTCCAACTGGTCCCGCTACCCCGTGTCTCGAAGCACCCTGTATCGGTACCTGGAAGGGTAATTTGAATCCAAAAAACACCGTTCCATGCATTATTTTCTGGCCTAGACCGTACTTTTCCGTTCCGAAGATCCAGATACCCCGATACCAGGTGACAGCTACCACACCTTAACCCCTATCTGGTGATTCATCCCATGCACATGATTCATTTTCAAAGGTTGCTATCAGTTGGATTCATCAGGCTGTGAGGTGGCTTTTCATGCTTCCAAGAGCATTTGAAAAGGCCCAAATGGACCCGCGTCCATTAACTAGGGCGTGCAAGCCTTAGCGTGGTCTGGCACAACTGCCCCGCACCACCAAGCGCCCAGGAAATTGTTGTCCAAAAAGCTCTACAGAACGGTTTTCTCCTTCCAGAATTCTTCGGACAAGCACGGTACTCATTTCTGTCACTGGCTGCTCAATGGCATCAATGCCCGGAGACACCAGACCTGTCCAGGGGTAATTGTCAAATGTCAGCAGAGAAATGTCTTCTGGGATGCGCAAACCTGCTTCTCGGATGGCCCGGAAAGCCCCCATGCCCTCTGTGCCATTCAGGGCAAAAACAGCAGTGGGACGCTCGGCAAGAGAGAGCAACTCCCTGGTTCTCTGGTAACCCCCTTCCTCGGTCAAGGGCACGATCTGACGGTAACCCTCTGGCACAGACAGGCCCATCTGGGTCATGGCCGTCTCAAAGGTGAAACTCCGCCACTCAGGATGGTGGATGGGATCGTAACTTCCCAGCGCAGCAATGCGGGTGTGTCCCAGGTTCCACAGGTGCTGCAACCCCAACATGACACTCTGCTGGTGGTCCAGCATGACAAAATCGAATGGACTGGTGAGGGCATGGTGGTCCACTTCAATGATGTAGGTGCCCTTGTCTTGCATTTTGAGCAAATAATCCCGGTTGTTGCGGCCATAGGCTGGGCGCACAATCAGGGCACTCACCCGATGACCCGCCAGAAGTTTTAAATTCTGCAACTCCAGTTCCCCATTGAATTTGCTGTCTGCCAGCAGCAAACTGTATCCCTCCGCCCGCAGCAGGGTGCCCACCTGATCGGCCAGCTCGGCAAAAAAAGGCTCCCGGATGTTGGCCACCAGCAGTCCAACAGCATTGCTTTTTCCTCGTCCCAGCGCACTGGCCGTCAAGTCTGGTTCATAGTCGAGTTCTTTGATGGCCCACTGCACTTTTTCCAGGGTCTGGGGAAGCAATTTGTGGGGCTCACTCAGGGCACGTTTGGCGGTGGTGGGGGATACTCCGGCGAGTTTGGCTACATCACTGATGGTCGGCATGGATCTCCTGTGGATCAAGAATGGTGGGTTGGAGCCAAAGTGAACAAGTGACGGATGTCACTTTACAGAATACCCCAGTTGCCACTAGACAATGATGGCAAAAGTGTGCTTTACTATGGACGCGAGTCCATCCACGTCCAGAATGGCATTTACCATACAGAACATCTCAAAGTTCTGGCACCCACCTTTGGTCCCGCAACAGGGAGGAATACACATGAAGAAGTTTTTCGCATTAAGCCTGCTCTTGGGCTTGGGGTCATCCGCCTTTGCCACCACCATCACCATTGCCACCGTGAACAACCCGGACATGGTCACCATGCAAAAACTCACCCCAGAGTTTGAGAAAGCCTACCCTGACATCAAAGTCAAATGGGTGGTCCTCCCCGAGAACGAACTCCGTCAGAAGATCACCCTGGATGTGGCGTCCGGAGCAGGCACCTTCGACATTGCCACTGTCGGCACCTACGAAGTGCCCATCTGGGCCAAAAACGGCTGGCTGGAAGACCTCTCGGCACAGTTCAGCAAAAATGCTGACATCGCCAAAGACTACGACCTGAACGACGTGCTGGAGCCTGTCCGCAAAGGCCTGTCATACAACAAGAAACTCTTTGCCCTGCCCTTCTACGCCGAAAGCAGCATGACCTTTTACCGCAAAGACCTGTTTGCCCAGGCCGGCCTGAAAATGCCCGTGAAGCCCACCTGGACCCAGATCGAGCGTTTTGCCAAAGCCCTGCACAAACCCAACCAGGGCCAGTACGGCATCTGCCTGCGCGGCCTTCCCGGCTGGGGTGAAAACATGGCTGTCTTCAGCACGGTGGTCAACACCTTCGGTGGCCAGTGGTTCGACATGAACTGGAATGCCACCGTCAACAGCGCAGCCTGGAAACGCGCCATGACCTTCTACACGGGCCTGATCAAGAAGTACGGCCCTCCTGGTGTCACCTCCAACGGCTTCACCGAAAACCTCACCCTGTTCTCCCAGGGCAAATGTGGAATGTGGATCGATGCCACCGTCGCTGCAGGCTTCATCTCAGACCCAGCACAAAGCAAAGTGGTCAACTCGGTGGGCTTCGCCAACGCCCCCACCGGACCTGGCACCCCCAGAGGCAGCAACTGGTTGTGGGCGTGGTCTCTGGCTGTTCCCAAATCCACCACCCACGAAAACGAAGCTTTCAAATTCATCACCTGGGCCACCAGCAAGGACTACATTGCACTGGTCGCCAAAGAGAAAGGCACCTGGGCTGCCGTGCCTCCAGGAACCCGTGCCAGCACCTACAAAAACGCCAACTACCAGAAAGCTGCAGGTGCCTTCGCCAACATTGTGCTGGACAGCATCAACCGGGCTGATCCCACCAATCAAACCAAAAATCCTGCACCTTACGTGGGCATTCAATTCGTGGGCATCCCTGAATTCCAGGCACTGGGCACCCAGGTGGGCCAGTACCTCGCAGGCGTGCTGAGCGGCCAGATGACCGTCGATCAGGCCCTCAAACAGGCTCAGGCCGCAGCAGAAAAAGTCTCCAAAGACGGTGGCTACCTGAAATAACTTGCGTCCAGAAGGGTTGCGCTTCTCTCTTCCTCAATGCCAGGACCTCCCGAACCTCTTCCCACAAGCAGTGGGTCCTGCCTGAACATCTCCAGAGGCGTGCACTTCTTTCCTCACAGAACGTGGTCAGGGCCTCCCGAACCTCTGCCGAAAGGCAGTTTGACCCTGACCACGTTCCTGCCTGTCGTCCAGGCCTTCCCTTCCAACTCCATCATTTTGGTGCAGGACCCTTCAAAGAAACGGCCTTGCGCCTCCAGAAACGAGACAAACAATGATGCAAAGCCTTCCCACACCAACACAAGAAAACAAAAAGAAGCCCATCAACATTGCAGCGGTTTTGCTGGTGCTGCCCGCCCTCGTTTACCTGATTGTCACCACCCAGTTGCCGTTCATCATGACGGTGTACTACAGCTTCTTCAAGTGGAACCTCACCATCCCCAATGACCGCCCATTCATTGGGTTGAGCAACTACCTGTCGCTGTTCACCGACGCCCAGAACCTGCACGTGATGCTCAACACCGTGGTGCTGATGCTCTCGGTGGTGGTGCTGACCATCCTGATCGGTGGAGCCGTGGCGATGCTGCTCAACCGCCGTTTCCTGGGGAGGGGCATGGTGCGGACGCTCTTCATCAGCAGCTTTCTGGTGATGCCCGTGGTGACCGCTGTGGTCTGGAAGAACATGCTGATGAACCCGGTGTTCGGTTTCTTCGCCTGGATCAGCCAGCAACTGGGACTCCCTGCAGTGGATTACCTCTCCCAGTACCCCATGGCCAGCATTGTGGCGATGGTGACCTGGGAATGGACCCCTTTCGCAGCCCTGATCCTGCTGACGGGTCTGCAATCCATGCCTGAAGATCAACTGGAAGCTGCACGTCTGGACGGCTGTACTCCTTTGCAAGAATTCTGGTACATGCTGCTGCCCCACCTGTCCAAGTCCCTGGAAGTGGTGGTGTTGCTGGAAACCATCTTCCTGATGCAGGTCTACGGCGAGATTTACACCGCCACCAGTGGGGGTCCCGGAATTTCGACCACCACCATCCCTTACTTCATCTACCAGAAAGCCTTCGCTGAGTACAACATTGGTCTGGCCTCTGCTGCCGGAGTGCTTGCTGTGCTCTTCACCAACCTGGTGTCCTCTGTGATCCTCAGGATGATCGGCCGCAACATCCAGGGAGCCCAGGCATGAGCAGCATTCAAGAAGCCACCCTCAAACCTGCGGACACCAGCAAAATGGCCATCTCCATGGTCAAAAGCTCCCTGCTGACCTCCCTCACCTACCTGGTCCTGCTGATGTTCCTGTTCCCGCTGATCTGGATGGTTATGGCAGGATTCAAGACCGAAGCCCAGGCTTTTGCCACCCCTCCGGTGTTTTTCTTCACCCCCACCCTGGAGAACTTTACCAGAGCCATGGAGACCTATGGTCCCTTCCTGAAGAACTCCATCCTGATCGTGGGCGGTTCCACCCTGCTGGCTTTCTTGCTGGGTGTTCCTGCCGGTTTTGCCATGGCCCTTTACCCCGGCCAGCGCACCAAGAGCACCCTGTTGTGGATGCTGTCCACCAAGATGATGCCCCCCGTCGGGGTGATTGTTCCCCTCTTCCTGATTTTCCGGGATGCGCATTTGCTGGACACCCACTTCGGACTGATTTTGATGTTCACCACCATCAATTTGCCGCTGGTGGTCTGGATGGTTCACTCTTACATTTCAGAGATCCCTTTTGGCATCTTTGAAGCCGCCAAAGTCGACGGAGCAAGCATGCTGCAGGAGTTCTTCCAGGTGGCCATGCCTCTGGCCCTCCCTGGCATTGCTTCCACGGCACTGCTCTGTGTGATCTTTGCGTGGAATGAGGTGTTCTTTGCCATGAACCTGACCTCCAGCACGGCCGCTCCTCTCTCAGTGTTCATCAGTTCGTTCAAGACCTCTGAAGGTCTGTTCTGGGCCCAGATGTCTGCTGCGGCCACCCTCACCATTGCCCCTGTGATGGTTTTCGGCTGGTTTGCCCAGAAGCAACTCATCCGTGGCCTCACCTTCGGAGCTGTGAAATGACTTCTCTTTTCGAGAACTGTTTCTGAGCCCCAGCAGCTTGTGAAGCTTGATCCCTCCAACCATCATCCAAAACCACCGAGGCAGCGTTGCCTGAACACCTGAAACCGTTAAAGAGGAGGAAACCATGACCCAAACCCCTGAAGTTCATCCTGATCCGTTTGAAGTTGCCACCATGAAAGCCGCTGTGATGCATGGCATCCGGGACGTGCGCATTGAAACACGAAACATTCCACAGGTCAGGCCCGGTCATGTGCTGGTGAGAATCAAAACTGTGGGCGTGTGCGGATCAGACGTGCATTACTTCACCCATGGCAAAATCGGGCCATTCGTGGTCAAGGCCCCGATCATTCTGGGACACGAATCCATGGGCGTCATCGCACAAATTGGAGAGGGCGTGAAAGGCTTACAGACTGGTGATCGGGTGACCCTGGAACCCGGTTACCCGTGCAGAACCTGCGAATACTGTAAGAAAGGCCAGTACAACCTGTGCCCCGAGATGACCTTCATGGCGACCCCTCCGGTGGATGGAGCTTTCGTGGAGTATGTGGAGTGGCCTGCCGACTTTGTTTTCAAAGTCCCGGACATGGTTTCAGATGATGCCGCAGCATTGATCGAACCCCTGGCCGTGGGAGTGTGGTCCGTGAAACGAGGAGGGGTCAAACCCGGAGACGCCATTGTGGTCTACGGTGCTGGCCCCATTGGATGCACCACCTTGCAGGCCGCAAAAGCTGCTGGAGCCACCACCCTGATTGCGGTGGACCTGGAAGATTACCGTCTGGACCTGATCCGGGAACTGGGGGCCACCCACACCATCAACGCGAGGCACGAGGATCCACAGAGGCGCATCCGGGAAATCACTGGGCGCAACCTGCCCGAATCACACAGCGGGGCAGATGTGGTGTTTGAAACCGCAGGTACACTGAAAACCTGTCAGCAGAGCATGCTGGTGGCCCGTCCAGGTGGGACGGTGGTACTGGTGGGACTGCCGCCCAACCCCATGGTGGAACTGGACCTGGTGGCGGCAGCTTCCCGTGAGGTGGACATCCGGGGCATCTTCCGCTATGCCAATTGTTATCCTGCTGCCCTGCAACTGGTGCAGGAAGGACGGGTGAATCTGGACAAAATGGTCACCCAACGCTATGCACTGGATCAAACGCAAGAGGCCCTGATTTTCACAGATGAATTCAAAAATGTGTCCATGAAGGTCATGGTGGACTTCTAGAGCATTTCACCGAAGAATAAAAGGTTTGTTCTCTGAGGGGTGTTTTTGAAATAGGAGGATTCATAGGAATCCTCCTATTTCACTGATAAACGCAGTAATATGCCCAAACTGCCAACAAGCCGTGGAGGCGTCCAGTTTTAAGACCACCACCAACCGCCTCGCTTCTTAAGGTCTTGCTGCGCTGTGCCACGATGCACACCGAAGGCCGATACACCACATGGAGCGGGGTAAGCCCGGATCTGGAATTGGCAGGTCAAACGCACTGTCATGCGGTGCATGGCGGTACAGCAACCTGGCCAGCATTTTCGGAGGGCAGTCTCACAGGCACAGGTCTGCACAGCGTAAGGGATTTAAGGTTTGTCATGCCGGACTCCTCAGCCTGGAGAACCCAGGCCAGATCTTCATGATTGCAGCGCAAAGCACGACCTGTGGAAATGTTTGCCTGGTTTTGCAGCTTTTCACCTGATCGCTTGCAGTTCCCAGGAGAATGAGGAAAATGTGGAAGATCAAGCTAAAAATCCGCACGATTGGGCAACTTTGACTCAGGGTTTGCCCCCTATACTTGGCTGAGATCGCCCAACACCACCCGCTTTCTTCTGGAGGCACCATGAAAAAACGCACCCTTGGACAAAGTCTGGAAGTTTCCGCCCTCGGTTACGGCTGCATGGGCATCACCCAATCCTACGGGCCATCCGGCAGCAAGGCAGAGAGCATCCGAATTGTGCAGGCTGCTGTGGAACGTGGGGTGACCTTCTTTGACACTGCAGAAGTCTACGGGCCTTTCACCAACGAAGAACTGATCGGTGAAGCCCTTGCTCCCTACAAAGGTCAGGTGGTGATCGCCACGAAATTCGGTTTTCAGCTGAAAGACGATGGTTCTGCAGGGTTTACCGGCCTCAACAGCCGTCCAGAACGCATCCGGCAGGTGGCAGAACAATCCCTGAATCGCCTTCGGGTGGACCGCATTGACCTGTTCTACCAGCACCGGGTCGACCCTGATGTGCCGATTGAAGATGTCGCTGGAACGGTGAAGGAACTCATTCAGGAAGGGAAAGTGGGGCATTTTGGCCTTTCGGAAGCCGGGGTGGGCACCATCCGCCGGGCACACGCGGTGCAGCCCGTGTCGGCCCTGCAAAGTGAATACTCCATGTGGACCCGCACGGTGGAACAAGACATTCTTCCGGTCCTGGAAGAACTTGGAATTGGCTTTGTGCCTTTCAGCCCCCTTGGCAAAGGCTTTCTGACGGGCAAGATCGACACTTCCACCACGTTTGCCGAAGGGGACATCCGCAACACCATTCCCCGCTTTCAAACGGAATTCCGTGAGGCCAACCAGCGGCTGGTGGACTTGCTGCAGGACCTGGCTGGCCAGAAAAGGGCCACCCCTGCTCAGATTGCCCTGGCGTGGCTTCTCTTTCAGAAACCCTGGATTGTGCCGATTCCAGGAACCCGCAAGGTGGAGCGACTGGAAGAAAACCTGGGCGCGGTAAATGTGGAACTGACCCCTGGAGACCTCGAACAAATCCAGGCAGCCCTCTCGGAAATCAAGGTGTTGGGCGCACGGTATCCGGAAGCCATGGAACGCCTGACTGAACGCTGAACCTGACCACCCGTCAAAACAGCAGCCTTGATCAATTGACGATCTCAGCTCTGCACCCGTCAAACAGACAGGTGCAGGTTGGTGCTTCTTCCAGGAGACTGAGGTCACCCTGACCCACCACAAAGTGGATGGGTGTGCCATGCCATTCAGGGTGCCTGTCCTGACCACCCTGGAGTATTTGCCCTTGGCGTTTTCTCAAGCCCATCGTCTGGAACCCAAACATCACCGGAGGCACTGTCAGGCAGACGGTCTCGTGCTGCCCCTGATTCCAACGTGTTTCTGGCCTTCATGGCCTTCTTCATCAACCCGGATGGGTGGGTGCTGCACACCAGAGCACAGGCTCAACAGATCCCCTTGAACGCATCAAACGATGAACCTCATGGCTCCGCCAGCCCAGCAAAATCCAATCCCAAAGCCATTCCCTGGACGCTCTCACTAACCTGATCCAACCACTGACATCTCCAGGAGACAAGAACTGGACGTGTCCCTGTCAAATCAGGCAAAAAATCCGAAAAAATGTGCTATTTCTCTGGGACCATCCCGAATACAGTGGTGTTCAGCAAGCAGTTGCGGCATCCAAACCCCCAATGCAACCCTACACATCGAAACCAGCTTCTTCTCGGTCTCACACCCCCTGAGGGGTGAACCCGAGAAGAAGCCAGGCAGGCCAACAAGGAGCAAAAATGATTCAGGACAAAGTTGTGATCATCACCGGAGCCTCCTCCGGCATTGGTGAAGCCACCGCAAAACTGCTCGCCCGCAAAGGGGCAAAAGTGGTGCTGGGCGCAAGGCGTGAAGCGAAGCTGAAACGGCTGGCGCAAGACATTCAGGCCAGCGGCGGCCAGGCCATCTACCAGGTGATGGACGTGGGGAGCATGGAAGACAACACCCGCATTGTGGAACTGGCGAAACAGACCTACGGTCAGGTCGATGTGATCTTCCTGAACGCAGGCATCATGCCCACCGCTCCCCTCTCTGCCCTGAAAACGGAGGAGTGGAACCAGACCGTGGACATCAACATCAAAGGTGTGCTGAACGGTGTCGCTGCTGCGCTGCCCACGTTCCTGGAGCAAAAGTCCGGGCACGTCATCACCACCTCATCGGTGGCTGGCCTCAAAAGTTACCCTGGAGGAGCGGTGTACGGAGGCACCAAATGGTTTGTGCGCAACTTCATGGAGGTCCTCCGCATGGAGTCCGCCCAGGAAGGCACGAAGATCCGCACCGCCACCATTTCCCCTGCTGCCATCCACACCGAGCTGCTCGAAGACATCACCCATGAAGGGGCAGCAGAGGCCATGAAAGGCCTCTACGAGCGTTACGCCATTGAAGCGGACCGGGTGGCAAATGTGGTGGCCTTCGCCATCGACCAGCCCGAGGACACCAACGTCAATGAATTCACCCTGGGGCCCACAGCACAACCCTGGTGAAGCGGCCCAGCCACCTGAAAGGCACTGGACGACCCCAAGAACGCCGAGGTGTTCGCACCACGGCATCCACCCCGAGGAGAAGCCACATGGAATACATCAAACTCAACAACGGCGTGGAGATGCCCAAACTCGGCCTGGGCGTGTTCCAGATGAACGACGAGCAGGTGCGCGCGGCTGTGCCCGCTGCCCTGGAAAGCGGCTACCGGCTGATCGACACCGCGTCCCGCTATTACAACGAGAAAGCTGTCGGCGCCGCTCTGGCAGAGGCGGGTGTGCCCCGCGAGGAGCTGTTCATCACCACGAAGCTCTGGTTCAAGGATCACGGTCCCACCCAGACCCGGGAAGCCTTCCAGGTCTCGCTGGACAACCTGGGGCTCGATTACCTCGACCTCTACCTCATTCACCAGCCGTTCGGCGACTTTTACAGGGCGTGGGAAGCGCTGGAAGCCCTGCTGGACGAAGGGCGGATTCGGGCGATTGGGGTGTCCAACTTCTTTGCGGACCGGTACTTCGACCTGGTCACCCACCACCGGACTGTGCCCGCCGTCAACCAACTCGAAACGCACCCGCTCAACCAGCAAATGGCCACCCAGGCCCTCATGCATCAGCACGGCACGGTGCTTCAGGCCTGGAGTCCGCTGGCTCAGGCCCACCAGGACGTCTTCAACCACCCCACGCTCATCAGGATCGCGCAAGCCCACAGCAAGACGGTCGCGCAGGTGATCCTGCGATGGCTCATCCAGCGTGACATTCCGGTCGTCGTGAAAAGCACGCAACCCGAGCGCCTGCGCGAGAACATCGACGTGTTCGACTTCCAGCTCACCCAGGACGAAATGCAGGCCATCCTGGCCGTCGATCGGCAGCAGGTCCTTGCGGGCTTCACCCATCAGGACCCCCGAATGCTTGAGCTCCTTCTCACCCTCGGTTGACCCTCCGGGCCCTGTGCCCTGTCAGGAGCTGGCACCATGACACGAACCCACACATCGGCCATTCCCACCTTCACCCTCAACAACGGCGTCGAACTCCCGGCACTCGGGTACGGGGTGTTTCAGGCGACGCCGAAGCAGACGGTCACCGCAGTGCAAGAAGCGCTGCGTGCAGGCTACCGGCACATTGACACCGCAGCCGGCTACGGCAACGAACGCGAAGTCGGCGAAGCAATCCGCCTCTCGGGGTTGGACCGCTCGGAGGTGTTCCTCGAGACGAAGGTCTGGATCAGTGATTACGGGTACGAGGCGACCTTGCACGCATTCCACAAAAGCGCCCTCAAGCTCGGCGTCGACCAGATCGACCTGTTGATTCTGCACCAACCCCTGCCCACGGCATTTGAACGAACCCTCGCCGCCTACAGGGCGCTGGAGAGGCTGTTCCTGGATGGCCGGGTGCGGGCCATTGGTGTCAGCAACTTCATGCCGCACCACCTGGACCGCCTGCTGGCCGAGACGTCTGTGGTTCCCACCGTCAATCAGGTGGAGGTCCATCCTTACTTCCGGCAACCGGAGGTGCTGGCGAAAAATGAGGAACTCGGCATTCTTTCCCAGGCCTGGTCACCGATTGGTGGCATCACCTTCTACCCCGGCTGGGGCGATTACCTCAAAAACACCCTCAACGAGCCGGTTCTGCAGGCGATCGGTGAGGCGCACAGCAAGTCGGCGGCGCAGGTGATGCTGCGCTGGCACCTTCAACAGGGCCGCTCTGCCATTCCAAAGTCGGTCACGCCGGCGCGCATGGTGGAAAACTTCGAGATCTTCGACTTCAAGCTGTCCATTGAGGAGCTGGCTGCCATTGATTCGCTGGACACGGGTGTGCGCGGCGGCCCGGATCCCGAACGGATCACCCTTGAACAGCATTCCTTTCCGATTCCCGAGGCCTGACGGCCCGGCGGTGCGATGCCGCAACCCGCAAACATCACCAAACGTGTCCAGCACACGTCACGGATCGAGCACACTGGCATTGTGGTCCCCCGCATTGCTGGGACCATTTCCTCCAGAACCAGCCCGCGCAGCCTCTGCGCCACCCCTGGAGTTTCCCTGCCCTGGTCAAAGGAGAAAAGCATGGACATCAAACGCACAGGAACAAGACCCTCCAGCAAAGGCCCCCTGGATTGGTTCACCGGTCAGGTGCACATTGACCCCCTCTTTCAGCCGGTAGAACCTGCTCGCGCTGCTGGAAACACCGTGACTTTGGAGCCGGGAGCCCGCACCGCGTGGCACACCCACCCCCTCGGGCAAATCCTGAGTCTCCGGCAAAGGACCCGTGCAGGTGTGGGGTGAGAAGATTCAGGAGATCCACCCTGGCGATGCGGTGTGGTTTGCTGCGGGTGAAAAACACTGGCACGGAGCGGGTGCCCACACAGCCATGACCCACATCGCCATTCAAGAAAGCCTGGACGGCAAAGCTGTGGAGTGGCTGGAGCACGTCACAGACGAAGAACATCAGGGGCAATCCCGGTAAGGAGGAAAATGCATGACCCACTGGCCAGCAGCAGAACTCCAGAGCATCACCGAAAAAGACGACTTGCAGGTTGCCCCCCACCGGGACGATGGGGTGACGTATGGCACCCCCACCTGGATCTGGAATGTGCAAGTGGACGGGCAACTCTACGTCCGTGCCTACCATGGCATCCGTTCCCGTTGGTACCAGGCCGCGTTGAAACACAAAACCGGACGCATCCAGGCCGCTAATCGCACCCATGAAGTGATTTTCGAGCCCGTGGAAGACATCCTCCAGGATAAGATTGATACTGCTTACCGCCTGAAATACCAGGGTGACCCTTACCTGTCTTCCATGCTCCGACCACAGGCCCGGCAAGCCACCGTTCGCATCCTCCCCAGAGTGAACGCACCGTAATCAAGTGAAAATCATCTGTCCACAACTCAACATCCCTGCAAAGGAGCACCTCCCATGAAAATCCAGGTCACCATTGCTGGCACATCCACCACCGCCACCCTGCAAGACCACCCCACCGCACAGGACTTTTTGACCTTGCTGCCGCTGACGGTGAGCATGAAAGACATGTTCGCCCGGGAGAAAGTGCTGAACCTCT
This sequence comes from Deinococcus roseus, assembly GCF_014646895.1. Taxonomy (NCBI): domain Bacteria; kingdom Thermotogati; phylum Deinococcota; class Deinococci; order Deinococcales; family Deinococcaceae; genus Deinococcus; species Deinococcus roseus. The sequence goes on along the minus strand of NZ_BMOD01000039.1, from coordinate 7,466 downwards.
CCCGTGAACTCTCCGCCGAAGGCCCCAAAACCCAGGAATATCAGGCCGGAGACATCATTTACTGGCCCCCGGGTCCCAACCTGGCCCTCCTGTACCGCAAAGGAGATGAACCCCTGGGGACGGACATCATTCCCCTGGGCGTGCTGGACTCCTTGCCAGACACCCTGCTGGCCCCTGAGGACGTGCAGGTGACCTTTGAACGCTTGGACTGAAAGCCGTCTGGCTCCCTGATGTGGGTTTGCCATGGCTGAATCTTCTCAATCCACTCCACCTTCCCGTCTGGCCCAGGGCCTCTTGCTGTACACCCTGGGCCTGCTGGTGCTGGCCACGTTGGACACCCTCACCAAAGTGCTCACCGTAAGCCACCACTACCCGGTCCCGGTGGTGGCCTGGGCGAGGTACACCCTCCAGTTGTTCCTGCTGCTGGCCGTGGTTACCCCTCGCATGGGCACCCAGGTGTTCCGTCCCAGCAGGCCTTTTCCTGTCCTGGTGCGTTCCCTGTCTCTGGTATTCGCCACCCTGTTTTTGGGGTTGGCCTTGCAGCGCATGCCCCTGGCAGAATCCATTGCCCTTGTTTTTACGGCCCCCCTGATGGTGGTGGTGTTGGCGGCCCGATTCCTCAAAGAGCCCATCTCCCTTTTGCAGGTGTTGCTGGCCCTGGTGGGTTTCGTCGGGGTGGTCCTCATCGCCAGACCCACCGGGAACCTGGACCTCCTCGGGGTGCTCTTTGCCCTGTTGTGTGCTGTCTCAACTGCGGTTTATCAACTCCTCTCCCGCAGCCTCAGCCAGGAAGGCCCGGTGAAGTTGCTGGTCCATTCCGCCTGGGTTGGCAGCCTGATTTTCGGGGTGATGGCCCTGTTCAACTGGGGTGGAAGTCCCCTGACCCCCACCACCCTGATGCTGTTCCTGGGGCTGGGACTTTGTGCCGGACTGGGGCACTTTTTGTTCACCCTGGGGTTCCAGTTCGCTCCAGCTTCCATCATGGCCCCCCTGTCTTACCTGCAACTGCTGTTTGAGGGGATTTTTGGGTTCCTGGTGTTCCATCACCTGCCTGATGCACTGGCGCTCACCGGCATGGGGGTGATCACCCTCTCCGGGGTGGGGATGGCGGTGCTGGGCCAGAGGGCTGGCAAGTGGCGAGGAAAATCACCCTGATGATGTTGTGGTGAAATTGCACTCCTGAACGTTCTTCCTTAAGGGCACGCCTTTTGTGCCCATCCTGAAATGCGCAGGATCAGGTGAAAAATCCGTCAAATCAGGCAAAAATTCTGTGGTTCCCACCCTTACACTGAAACCATCCCCCGCAGCGTTGCCCTGGCCCGCTGGAAAGGAAGGGAAAGTGAAAGAAAGCAAACCCAGCCTCACCCCGGCCCAGGTGCCTCTGCAAGAACCGCAACAGCAGGACCTGCAAAGGCTCTCCAAACTGATCCAGACCCATGCCCCCTACGACAGTGAGTTCTCACTGCCGATTCCCGGGGTTCAGGTGACCCGGGCGTCGCGCATCAACAACGACCTGTACCACGTGATGTACCAGCCGAAAGTCTGCATTGTCGCGCAAGGTTCAAAATCCGTGTTTCTGGGCAATGAGGTTTTCACTTACGATCCCTTGCACATGCTGGGCGTCTCGGTGAACCTGCCGATCTCTTCCCGTGTCACCCAGGCCTCCCAGCACCATCCTTTTTTGTGCATGACCCTTGCACTGGATTCCGTGCGGGTTGCGGAACTGGCCCAGCTGGCCTACCCGCACGGCTTGCCTCAAGGGCCTTCCGAACGGGGTTTGTTTCTGGGCAAAGCCAGCGCCCAGATTGTGAATGCGGCCATCCGCCTGCTGGAACTCATGGAGGAACCCCGTGAGGCGGCCTTGCTTTCCGGTCCCATCCTGGATGAGATCCTCCTCAGGCTCTTGCGCAGCCCGATGGGCGTGAGGCTGGCGATGCTGGGCCAGGGGGAATCCAGCGTGCAGCGCATCTCCAGGGCCATCGATGTGGTGCGGGCACACTTCAATGAGGCCCTCAGCATGGAAGACCTTGCCAGAAAAGTGCACATGAGCCAGACCACCTTCCACCAGCACTTCAAGGAAGTGACGGGCCTGAGCCCCCTGCAATACCAGAAGGTCCTCAGGTTGCAGGAAGCCAGGCGGCTGATGCTCTCCGGGATGGATGCCACCACCGCCTCCAGAGAGGTGGGGTACGGGAGTGTCTCCCAGTTCTCCCGGGAGTACAGCCGTCAGTTTGGCCGCACCCCCCTCAAGGACATTGCTTTCCTGCGCCTGGAAGGCCCGGCCACCAGCCCCTTGAATTGAAACCCCTTGCACACCCTGCTCCTGGTCTGCCAACCCGGGGAGGGATGTGGTTTGCCTGGAGTCGAACATGATGAACATCAAACCTTCTGAAAAACAGCCTGCTCTATTGACCATGAACCCACTGCTGTTCATGGTGATCCTGGGGATTGTGCAGGGGGCCACCCCCCTCACGGTGGATCTGTACCTTCCAGCCTTCCCTGCAGTCGCCAGGGATCTGCATGTGGGTGTCGGCAGCATTGAACTCACCCTGGCGGTGTTCCTGGTGGGGATGGCGGTGGGTCAGGCAGTCTACGGACCCTTCACCGACAAGCATGGGCGCAAGAAACCCCTGCTGGTCGGACTTGCCGTTTACACGGTGGGGTCACTGATGTGTGCTGTGGCCCCCAGCCTGACGGTCCTGATGCTGGGTCGCCTGTTGCAAGCCCTGGGAGGATCTGCCGGAGCGGTGATCACCATGGCGATGGTGCAGGATTTGTGGCAGGGCAAGGAAGCCGCACGGCGTTTCAGTCTGCTGGGCCTGGTGTCCGGACTGGCACCCATCATCGGTCCGGCCCTCGGTGGAGTGATCCTCACGAAGTTCCCCTGGCAGGTGGTGTTCTGGGGCCTCTCCATCCTCGGGGTGGTCATGGCGGTGCTGGTGGTCTTTTTACCAGAAACCTCCAACCGTGAGGAACGCAAAACCGTGCGCCTCAGGGACGCCCTGGACAACTACCTGGTGCTGTTGAAAAACCGTCCGTACCTCTTGTTCATGCTGTCGATTGGGTGGGTGTTCGGAGTACTGTTCGCTTACGTGACCGCCTCTTCCAGCATCTACATGGAGACCCTGCATGTTGGTCCTGGACTGTACGGGATGTTGTTCGGGCTGAATGCAGTGGGCTTGATGGGGGCCTCACAGCTCAACCGGGTGCTTCTCAACCGCTTTTCCCTGTTTCAGCTGGGCCTTTTTGGGGTGCTGTTGAACGTGACAGTGTGTGTGGTGCTGTTCATCCTGTCTGTACTCGGCATTCACAGCCTGATTGCGGTGGCCACCCTGTTCTTCTTCTTGATGGTGTCGATGGGGTTCACCATGCCAAACCTGCCTGCCCTGGCAATGGGGCATGTGAAAGAGCGCATCGGGAGCGCATCGGCCTTGCTTGGCACCTCACAGTTCCTGGTGGGAGGCTTGGCCGGGACCGTGGTGGGCTTGCTGGACGGCCCGCTTGTTCTTGCGGTGCTGGCCGGATGTTCCGTGGTCGCCCTGACTTTTTTGCTGCTGGCGGGCAGAGGCAGGATGGCAGGGGACCCCGTAGGTGGGCCAATGCCGCCATCCTCTGGCCACTAAAAGGAGTGTGGGCCAAATGAAACCTGGCATGGGAGGCCAGATCCAGCGTTGTGTGCCTGAAGACCGGGGTGTTGGTGGAGGGTTGAGCAGGGTGCCAGCACGCACAGTGTTTTACTCAGTTTCAGACAGGGGCGCACCCGGTGCTCCTGTCCTTGTGGTTCTTGCACAGGTGATGCGTCAGGGTGAACGGTGAAGCACATTGCCCTGACGACCCGGGATGCACCGCTGCCCAGCCTGACTTCCACCCAGCGGCAGGAATTCTTGAAGTTCCCGGACGTAGATGATTTCGTGCTCGGCAGGTACTATCAACTCTCCGGCCCGGACCTCCGGCTGCTCTCTGACATGGAAGACCCAGCCCAGAAACTCGGGGTGGCGGTGTTGATCACCGTGATGCGGCACATTGGCAGAAATGCCATGACCGTGACCGTCCCAGAGGTGGTTCTCTCTGAAGTTGCCCTGCAGCTGGATTGTGATCCAGGTTTATTCCAGACGTACCAGAAAAACTGGAGGAAACACGGCAAGGAGCACACCCACAGGATCAAGAACCACCTGGGCTACGTGTCCTTCCAGATCCAGCACCGCCAGGAGTTACTGCAGTTTATGCATGACCGGGCTCACCACACCGACATGTGGTTTCCTCTGATGATCGACCTGGTGGAGGAACTCCGGAAGAGGCGCATCCTGATGCCGAAAATCACGGTGCTGGAAAGCCTGATTCAGGAGGCGCTGGTGTTCGCCCGGAATTTCGCTTTCCAGATCCTCACCATGGCCCTCAGGGACCCTCACCTGGCGAAGCTTGATGCGCTCTTGTTGCCTGATCCCGGGTACCGCAAGGGGAAAGGCACCACGCTGGGCTGGCTGAGGGATTTGCCAGTGAAAGCCAGTGGAGAGAACGTTTTGAAGTGCCTGGAGAAACTGAAGAGGCTCAGGGACCTCCCGCTCCCCTGGCAGGCCAGGGAGTTCATTGCCAAGAACCGCATGGACAAACTGACCCGGGAGGGCCGCACCCTGGACACCTACCAGCTCTCGGATTTCGAGCCGATGCGCCGCCATGCCATGATTGCGGTGATTTTGATGGATGCAGAAGAAACCCTCACCGACCGCATCCTGGAAGACCACCGCAAAATCATGCTGGGGAGTTTCAATCGGTGCGAGAAGGAGCACCTGGTAAAAATCCTGTCCCATAAGACGACCATCACCGAGTCTTTGAATTTGACGTACACCATCGGCAAGATCCTCGTGGCGGCCAAAGAAACCGGGGAAAATCCCCTGCCAGAGATTGAGGGTTTGATTTCCTGGGAGGACCTGATCCGGGTGATGGAGGCTTCCCGGAATGTCACCGAGCAGAAGATGCTGGACAGCATGCATCTTTTGAAAGGCCAGTACCGGAAGTTCAGGAAGTATGCCCGGAAGATGCTCTTTTCCTTCGAATTCCAGGCCTCCAGCACCAGCAAAGACCTTCTGGAAGCTCTGGGAATGCTGGCCAGATTGGGCAAGAAGCGCAAACTGCCTGCTCAGGTCCCGGTGTCTTTTGTGTCTGGCCGTTGGGAAAGGTACGTGTTCACGGACAGGGGCATCGACCTGGTGTATTACGAACTGTGCGTGCTGAATGAACTCTCTGCTGCTTTGCGTTCAGGGGACATTTTTGTGGAGCACAGCAAGAAATTCTGTGATTTTGAAGCCTACCTGCTGCCCAAAGACCGCTGGCGGGCGTCCCTGAAGACCTTTCCTCCGCTGGTTCCCCTGTCTTTTGATGAATTCTGGGAGGAGAGCAGCAAGGGGCTGCGCGAAGAATTGGTGGCCACCGACCGTGCACAGAAGTTGGGGGATCTGCCAGAGGTGCGGGTGGAGCATGGTCAGGTAATTGTGGAGCCCCTGAAGCGGGAACAGGAACTGGCGGATGCGGCTGAAGCGTGGTCGGAAGTGCTGTACGACATGGTTCCGCCCATCAAGATCACCTCCCTGCTGTTGGAGATTGAACGCCGGGTGAAGACCAGCAAGGTGTTCACCCACCTGAACCTGGGGAATGTGGCCGAGGACCTGCACCTGCTGTACAGCGTGATTCTGGCGGAAGGCACCAACCTGGGTCTGGCCAAGATGGCCCAGGCGTCCAGCCGCACCAAGGTTAAGAAACTGATCTGGTTGCACGAGTGGTACGTTCGAGAGGACACCTACCTGGCGGCCATGGCCGAACTGACCAACTTTCAACTCCAGCAGCCTCTGGCTGGGCACTGGGGGGAGGGCACCCACTCGTCTTCAGATGGTCAGCGGTTCAAAACCTCCCACAAAGCTGAGGGGTCGGGGGTGTTCAATGGGCGGTATGGCAGGGAGCCGGGTTTGACCTTCTACACCCATGTGTCGGACCAGTACAGTCCCTTTTTTGTGAAGGTGATTGCTTCCACGGACCGGGATGCCTTGCACATTGTGGATGGCCTCCTGTACCACCAGAGCGATTTGCGCATCGAGGAGCACACCACGGATACGCACGGGTTTACCGACCCGGTGTTTGCCATCACCCACCTGTTGGGGTTCCGGTTTTCGCCGAGGATCAAGGGGATGAAGGACCACAAGATTTTCACGCCAGAGAAGATGGACTTTGAGGTTTTGAGACCTTCAGTGGGCGGAAAACTCGACGTGGAATTGATCCGGGCGAACTGGGAAGAAATCCTCAGGGTGGTGACTTCGATTCGGGCGGGGCATGTGACGGCCTCGGTGATTCTGGCGAAACTCTCCTCTTACAGCCGCAAGAACAGTTTGTACCGGGCAATCACCGAACTGGGCAAGTACTATCGGACCCTGTTCATGCTGTCGTGGTGGAAGGATCCGGAGTTGCGGCGCAGGTCGAACTGGAACCTGAACAAGGGGGAGGCGCTGAACAAACTCAAGAAGATCCTGTTTTTCAACAACCTGGGGGAGTTGCGTGCCCGGGATGTGACGAATCAGGCGAAGCGGGCAAGTGGGTTGAATGTGCTGGTGTCGATGGTGACGGTGTGGAACACAGTGTACCTGCAGCGGGCCATTGAGCATCTGGAGGCTGAGGGTACAGTAATACCCGATGAAATTCTGCAGAGGATTTCACCTCTGGGCTTTGAGCACATCAACCTGACAGGGGATTACGTGTGGCGTCAGGAGGATTTGCCTCTGGAAGGGGAATTCTTGCCCCTGAGACTGAAAAAGAAGTGAGAATTCAGGTGTTCTCATAACCCGTCTCTGAATTATAGTTTCGAAACCCTTTGGGTATAATGAGATTTGAGACTCACAGGATCGGATAAACCTTTTCTGAGTCAGGGTAAGCCGGAATAGCGTCAATCTTGGCATTCACCCCAGCCCGGTGCCTCCGGGGTTTCCGGTGCTCTGCCGGGAAGGGTCCACCCGGAAGAAACGCTCAAACACCCGCTCCTGGTGTTCCTCGGCAATCCCCACCCCACTGTCGGTTAGGGATGCCCAGGTCGGCGGCCACCCGGCTCTGAGTCACATCTGGCTGCAGGGCCAGCTGGACGGCCTGCTGCTTGAAATCTGCGGTATATTTGGTGGGCGTTTTGCGCATAAGTCTTCTCCCATTCTGCGGGATCAACTGAGCGTCAACAAAACCTTATCAAGTTCATGGCACGCAAAAAAGCAACCGAATACACCCCAGAGTTCAAACAACAAGCGGTTCAGCTCGCTACCCGTGAGGGCATGACGGTCACAAAGGCCGCCCTGGACTTGGGGATCTCCTACAGCCGACTGCACAGCTGGGTCAGTCAGGCCAAAACTGAAGTTGGTCGGGTAGCAGGGAAACATTGCTGTCTCCCCGCCCCCTCAGAACCGGACTTGAAGCTTTCACCTCATCCGGCTCAAGCC
>NZ_BMOD01000038.1 GCF_014646895.1 Deinococcus roseus | reverse complement strand
TTTCCTGGGTGCTGTTCCTGGGCATCCTGGCCTTCACCGGCATCGTTTTCCGCGCCAGCAAGAAATGGGTGGTTTATGACCGGGCCTGAAGAAAAGGGCCTGAAGAAAGGGAGGGGTCATGATCGGACTTGAAAAAGCTTCCAGACGCACTGCCCTGGCAGGCAGAAAAAAGCACGTTGCTGGAACCGTGATGGCCTTTATTGTGGCGAGCCTGATCACCCTGAGTTTTGCAGTGCCGCTGTACTGGATGATTGTGACCTCCCTGAAGGGAGACAGCGAGGTGTTCTTAAACCCCCCCACCCTCTACCCCCACACCCTGGTCTGGGAGAACTTCAGCAAAGCCCTGAACAACATCCCGTTCTTTGATTACCTGAAAAACACCCTCTACTACGCTGTGTTTTCCAGCATTGGAAGTTGCCTGTCCAGTTCACTGGTGGCTTACGGCTTCTGCAAGATCCGCTGGGTGGGCCGCGAGTGGGTGTTCAATGTCCTGCTGGCCACCATGCTGCTGCCCAGTGCCGTGACGATGATTCCGACCTACCTGATTTTCCGGGACCTGGGCTGGACCGGAACCCTGCTGCCCCTGATCGTGCCTTCTTTCTTTGGGAGTGCCTACTACATCTTCCTGATGCGGCAGTTCATCCAGACCATGCCAGACGAACTCGCAGAGGCTGCCCGAATCGATGGGGGTTCAGAATTTGTGATCTTTGTGCGCATCATTTTTCCGCTGATCCGTCCTGTTCTGGCCGTGGTGTTTTTGCAGCAGTTCCTGATGGCCTTCAAGGACTTCATGGGACCGCTGATCTACCTCAGCGACCCCTCGCAGTACACGCTGTCTCTGGGTCTGCAGCAATTCCAGGGAGCCAACGGACAGGAATGGGGACCGCTGATGGCCTGTGCCACGATTTTCACCCTGCCATTGTTTGTGCTGTTCTTCTTCACCCAGCGCTACTTCGTGGAAGGTGTGACCTTCACGGGCATCAAAGGCTGAGAAGCCGAGGGCCCAGAGCCGAGGGCCGAGGGCAAAAGGCAACTCCGAGGGTTTCAACCGCTCTGGCGCACCACCAGATGCACTGGAACAGCAAACTTCTTCAGCACGGCTTTCTTATCGATCAGGCCCATCAGCAGTTCGGTGGCTTTGACCGCCATTTGCTCCACCGGGAAATGCACGGTGGTCAGTTCAGGCTGGATGTAGCGGGAGAACTCAAAGTCATCGAAGCCCACCACCGCCAGATCATCGGGGATGGAGCGGCCTGCTTCCAGTGCTTCACGGATCACACCCACAGCCATACGGTCATTGGCGGCCATCACTGCGTCTACGGGATGCCCGCTTTGAAGAAGTTGTTGAAAGGCGTTGCGTCCTCCATCGAAGGTCCAGTCTGCATGCACCACCAGTTCTTCCTGGTAAGGAAGTCCAGCCTGTTGCAAACCCAGTTTGTACCCCTCGAAGCGCTCTGCAGCAGAGTCGTGGGTGCAGGCAGGGGAAAGGGGTTGACCGCCCACAAAAGCGATGTTTGTGCGCCTCTGGCGAGCCAGGTGCTTCACGGCGTCCTGAAACCCTTCGCGGTGTCTGGCCCACACCGCAGGAAACGGGAGTTCAGGCATGAAGCGGTCCATGGCCACCATCGGGTAATCCCAGCCGTGCAGTTGTTCCAGCACTTTGTCTGGAAAATTGGAAGCCATCAGGATGGCCCCATCCAGCCTTCCCTGGTCAAAGAGTGCCCGGAAGCTGCGCAACTCGGGGTCCTTGTCGCTGGACAGGAAGTAGGGCACCACCTCGTACCCGTGCAGGCGGATGGTGTCGATCACGCTGGACATCACGATGCTCATGTAGGGGTCGGCAAAAGCTGCAGTTGCCGGGCCGTACAGCACATACCCGATGTGGTTGGACCTGCTGCTCCTGAGGGCACGGGCGGCATGGTTGGGCTGGTAATTCATGCGTTCCATCACGGCCATCACGTGCTCACGGGTGGATGCCTTGACGTTGGGGTGGTTGTTGAGCACTGCAGAGACGGTCTGGTGGGAGACCCCCGCCTCGGCAGCAACTTGTTTGAGGGTGGCACGGGCCATCTGGACTCTCCTTGCAATGCTGAACGTTCAGAACATTCTAACAGCCCTGCTGTTGCATTTCCAGCGTGACTCGGGTGGGGCAGAAAAGAACATGGTTTCTGAAACACCAACAGTCCTTTCAGCAGCGAACAGGAATGTTTTTCAACTGACAAAATAGAGCGTATAAATCCTGTCTCTGGCAGTGCATACCAGGCCTCAAGCAAGTTTTTCGTTTCTGAACGATAAGAACAAGAGGGCTCAAGCAAATCAAAACCGCCCACCCTGTCCTTTATGACCCTCCTGCGCAGCCCTGCCAACAATTCTAAAAATGCTGGCCAGAGCATGTGAATTCTAAAAAGTCTTGGTCTCTTTCTTCTGTCTCTCAAAGCCTGTCTTTTTGCGTACCTTAAATTCTGCACAGCGCCAATCCTTCAAGAAGCCTAAATTTGTATAGATCAATCCGTAGCACTTTCAGCTGGAATCTAAGACCATGAACCCAGCACTTAGAATATAAAATTCAATATTAAAGTTGATTACAATATATATCTAAGTCGCTTTGTTTTCTCATGGAAATTTTAAATTTATTCACAACCATGATGAAAACAAAAGGAGATTATTATGAAAAAGAAAATCGCTGTTCTTGCTGTTGTGCTCTTTGGCATGGCCTCTCTTGCCCAGGCCGCCCCACAAATTCAACCTCAGCCTGATGGTGTAAAAGTCAGTTCCGTTTCCCTTTGATCAGGAAGCACGCAAACGTTTAATGGTGGGTTTTCTCACCTTGGGAGACAGATGTCAAAATCTGTCTCCTTTTTTATCCTGCAATTGTCTCTGCAAGGCCACAAATTGCTCTAAAACACAGGTTTTCTCCTCCTTGAGCAGCGTAAAACCCATCCATTCAAGATCTGTTGCACCGCCAGCAAAGGTTCAGTACCCTGCCTGACATGACCCCACAGCAAACGAAACCCGCAGGTGTTCTGGCCTTTGCGCACGTTGGCCTCACCGTCAGTGACTTACAGCACACCATTGATTTCTGGCAGCAGGTACTGGGCTTCACCCTGCAAGGCACCACGGATGTGGGCTTCTAGCACATTGCCCTGAAGGTGAACAACCTGGATGAAATGGTCCGCACTTGCAACACATGGGGCTGGCAGATCAAAGGCAAAATTGCGCTGGTCCAGGAAAAGCCAGGTCCCATTGGTGCCCGACCCTCCCCTCTCCTGATCCCAACCTGACTGCTGCTTCATTCACCTTCCAGCCAGGTTCTTCCTGACATGCTGCAACTGTCCCAGCATGCTGCTGGCTTCCAGATGCTCGATGCCCGCAAAACCCTCTTTCAAAAGCGGAAACAAAAGCATCTGGGCCTGCTGAAAAGTCATGCGTCCCTGATCGTTCAGCACGATGTATTTGCGTCGGGCGTCCTGGGGGTCAGGCTGCAGTTCAATCCAGCCCTGCTCAGAGAGGTGCTGCACCATTTTGGTGACGGCGGGTTGCAGCAAATCCATCTGTTCTGCCAGATCGGTGATGCTGGCGGGGGTGCGCAAGAACATCAGGTGCGAGAGCAAACTGAGCTGGGAGAAATTCAGGTTCAGGCTTTTCAGGGCCTGATTGGCCCGGGTGCTGAACTGCTGGTGAATGATGGTGATCTCGCGAATCAGGCCTGCATACAGCAATGGTTGCGTCTCAATGGGGTTCTGGCTGGAGGGCTGAGGCAGGTTTTCGGGGTTTTCCTGGGGGTTCATGCTGCACCTCTTGACAAATGTATTCCTTGGAATATAACATACATTCCAAGGAATACATAGCAGCAATCCGGCAGCAATCACAGGAGGCACCACCATGAAAAACCTGATCCACAACCACCAGAAACCCTTCGGAATCCTCGCCCTCTGGACCCTGATCGCTTTGGTGTTCAACACCCTCTGCAATCAGGTGCTGACCTACAGCTACACCCTCAGCCAGTTCCCGGTGCCTTACTTTGTGGGGCAACTCTCCTTCAGTGCGGCAAAACTGACGGGTTACTTTCAGGTGCTGCTGGAAAAACACACCCTGCCCCTCTTCTGGCTCACCCAGTATGTGGATTTCTTCTTCATCCTCAGCGTGTTTTTGCTGCACTACTGCCTCACATTGCTTCCCTACAAAGCCTTCCAGAATTCTGCAAAACTGAAAACCCTCAGCCTGATGATGATGGGCATTGCCCTTGCTGCCCCCTTCTTCGATGTGATGGAAAACCTGGTTTCCTTCGTGCTGCTGCAAAACCCCCAGCACCTCTCTGAACCCCTCGCCCTGGTGTATTCCAGCTTCTCCGCCCTGAAATTCTCTGGCTTCATGGTCACCTACCTGTGGCTGGGTGTGGCACTGGTGATCGCTGCTGTGCGCAAGTTTCGCAAATAAAGCGCAAATACACCAGCAAGACCTCAAAACAAAAAGAACCCTTTGCAGGGTTCTTTTTTGCTGTTCTACACAAGGTTCAGCGCACTTTGCCTCTTGCCAGCACTGGCTGAACATCACAAACCACCCCAGAGCGGTGCAGCACCAGCGTGTCCTGCAGGTTCACGGTCACACAGACATGGTTGGGCACGATGCGCACCCGGTCTCCCACTTCTGGAGCAGGCTGCCCTGCAGGCAAAGTCACCATGGCATGTTCCTCGTTCAGGCGGGCAATGGTGGCTTCGGGGTATTCGAGCACCAGACCGTACCCTTCACAACCAGACACCAGATCGCTGCTGAGGGTTTTGGACCCTGCATCCAGAATGAACAGGCCGGGTTCGGGGGTGCTGAGCACCGTGGCATGCACGTGCAAAGCGCAATCCTGCAGGGTGGCGGCCCCTTTGTGCACCATCATGCGGTCATTGAAAATGTAGGTGCCCACCCGCAGTTCGGTCACACCAGGGCACAGGTGGGCGGTTCTGGCTGCAGGGGTTCCTCCCACAGAAAGGGCTGGAATGGGGGTTCCCTGGAACGCCTGCTGAATCTGCTGCACCCGTTCTGCAGTCTGGGCTGTCAGAGGATGCGTCACCAGACCGGCAAATTCCAGATCGGGGCTGTTCTGGATGAACTGCAGCAATTCCAGCGCTTGCTGGGCGGTTCTCACCCCGGTGCGGCCTCCTCCTGAATCAAATTCGATGTGCACAGGGAGGATGACCTGGGCTTGCTGCGCGGCCTGCTGCACAGCTTCCAGGGTGGGCAGGTTGTCTGCAGTCACCTGCACTTTTCCCCGCCGCAAAAGCCGGGCCAGACGCTGGATTTTGGCTGCTCCCAGGATGTTGTAGGTCAGCAGGAGGTCTTCACATCCAGCGTCTTGCATCACTTCGGCTTCACCCAGTTTCTGCACGGTGAGGCCCACCGCTCCCAGCTGCAATTGCAGCTTTGCCAGCAGGGGCATTTTGTGGGTCTTGATGTGCGGCCTGAGGTTCAGGTGGTGCTGGTCGCAGTACTGCTGCATGGCCCGCAGGTTGCGCTCTGCTGTGTCCAGATCCACCACCAGCACCGGGGTTTCCAGATCCCAGACAGAACCTGAAGTTTCAGGGAGGTCAGGCATCGGGCAGCACGGCAATGCAGTCGATTTCCACCAGAATGCCCAGCAAATCTGCAGCAATGGTGGTGCGGGCCGGAGGTCCATCCGGGAAAAACTCGCGATAGACGGCGTTGTAGGCCTGGAAACGGGTGAGGTCGGTCAGGTAGCTGTTGACCTTCACCACGTGCTGCAAATCTGTGCCTGCAGCTTCCAGGATGGTCTGCACGTTTCTGAGGGTCTGGCGCACCTGCTCTTCAAAGTTGTCTGGCACTTCTCCGGTTTCAGGATTCTGGGGTCCCTGACCCGACACGAACACAAAACCATTGGCCAGGATGGCATGGGAGTAAGGACCTGCAGGTTTGGGGGCATGGGGAACATTTTTGATTTCACGCATGGTTTCACCTCTGGGGAGCAAGAGAAGGGTTGAGGTTGTGGCTGAGCATTCGGCCTGGGTGGTTTCCCAGCAAACCACCCTGCTGCAGGATCTGGACACCGTTCACCCACACAGCATGGAGGCCCACTGGAGGCTGCTCTGGGTCCTGAAAAGTGGCCTGATCGAGCAAATCTTCGCTGAACAGGCACAGATCGGCCTGCATTCCAGGACGGATCAGCCCCCGGTCCCACAGCCCGAAACGCTGGGCAGGCAATGAAGTGACTTTGCGGACGGCCTCCTCAAGAGGCAACAAACCCGCTTTGACCATGCGGCCCAGCAACCTGGGAAAACTGCCGTAGGTTCGGGGATGGGCTTTGCCTTCCGCTCTGGGAATGCTGTCCGAGCCCAGCATGTGCAGGCGGTGCTTCATCACGCAGGACAGATCCGATTCATGAAGCTGGAACAGGATCATGTTGCTGGTGCCCCGGTCCAGCAGCAGCACCTTCAGCAGCACCTGAAAAGGAGAGCATTCCAGCAGGTCTGCAGCCTCTGTGAAACGTTTTCCTTCCAGGGGTTTCAAATCGTGGTGGGTGACACTGCTGATCTGCACGTTCTCCCAGCCAATCAGGCGGATTTTGGATTCCCAGCCAGGTTCATGGCCGTGTTCGGTGGCGGTTTGCAAATCTGCACAGAAAGCCGGGTCGGAAAGTTTTGCAAAAAGCACCTCCAGTCCCTGTTGCTGGGCAGAGGGGGGCAAGAGTTGCAGCACTGAACTGCTGCCTGCCGGGTAAGGATACATGTCGGTGCTGACATCGATCCCTCTGGCACGGGCCGTTTCCAGCAGGGTCAGGGCCTCCTCCACCTTGCCCCAGTTGGGTGCACCTGCAGCCTGCAGGTGGGACAGCAAACCCCTGGCCCCACTTTGTTCCAGCAGATCCAGAAATTCATGGACGCTCTCCAGCAAGCCGCCTTCGTAGCTGCGCACATGGGCGGTCAGCAGGGCTCCGTTGCGGGCCACCCCCTGGGCCAGTTCCAGCAGTTCCTGGGAATCTGCATAAGCCCCCGGAGGGTACACCAGACCCAGCGACAGCCCGAAAGCCCCCTGCTGCAACTGTGTTTCCAGCATCTGGCACATCTGCAAGCGCTCTGAAGGGCTGGCTGGACGCTGGCTGTAGCCCATTGCAGCCAGCCTCAGTGCAGCATGACCCACCAGAGACACCACGTTCACAGCGGCCCCCTGCTGGTTCAGACGCTGCTGGTAAGCCTGAAAATCTGCAAAAAACAGGTGTTCTGCGGTGGTTCCCAGCAGAGCCTGATAATGGTGCATCAGCAGGGCAGGATCACCTGCCAGCGGGTAATTGCTGAAACTGCAATTGCCCACCACCACTGTGGTGATCCCCTGTCTGGATTTGCAGGGATGGTCAGGCTGGAGCAGCACTGCAGTGTCATCGTGGGTGTGGCTGTCGATCCAGCCCGGAGAGAGGTACAGGTGCGTGGCGTCCAGGGTCTGTCTGGCAGGCAAAGGACAGTTTGGACCCAGCCAGACGATTTTTCCATTTTCCAGCCCCACATCAGACACAAACCAGGGGGCCGAGGTGCCATCAATGACCCGTGCCTGCCGGATCAAAACATCAAGCATGCTGTCTCCCGTCCAGACCTTCCATGCAGAAAAATGTCCTGCAGGATGGGTCTGAGAGCCTTATCAAATCTGAGCAATCAAATCTGGTCACATGGTAAGAGCTGCGTTGGGTGGAAGTCAACACAACCACCAGGACACAGCAGCCAGAAGAACGCACAAAAGCACATCAAGCCCTCCGGGTTTTGCATCAGGGGCCTGAAAACACCTGACACCCATCCAGTGAATCGATCCAACATGGATCACATGCACTCAGGACATTCAATCAAATCTTGCAAAAATGAATCAGAACACTCAAAGTCTGCGGGTGTCTATACGCATGGCAGACCAGCCGATGAATTGGTCTGCCTCAGGACAGCCCTTCCAGCCACCCTGTCTTCAGGACAGTCCCGAAAACCCATGCTCTGGGCTCTTCACAGGCTTCCCATGGAACAACCCCAAAAACAGGCCCTCAATCCTGCAATTTTGTGAACGTTTTTGTTGTTTCAGAAGACAATTTCATTTTAGAATAACGTTATTCTAAACTTGAAAATTCTAAACCTGAAGCCCACCTTCCAGAGGCAACTGCACCACCACCGCCGTGCCCTGACCCAGCTCGCTTTCAATCCAGATGTGACCCCCATGGCCTTCCACAATCCAGCGGGCAATGGGCAAGCCCAGTCCGGTCCCACCAGGATCCTCTCCACGATGACGGCTCTGGTCTGCACGGTAAAAACGCTCAAACACCCTTTCCAGGTCTTCAGGGGCAATGCCCACCCCATTGTCTGCAATGCGCAGCTCAGCCAGCGTGGGGTGCTTTTTCAGGGAGACATCCACCCGGCCTCCCAGCGGGGTGTATTTGAAAGCATTTTCCAGCAGGATCAGCAGCAGTTGCTTCAGACGGTCGCGGTCTCCCACCACCTGCACTTCCTCCAGGTCAT
Organism: Deinococcus roseus; assembly: GCF_014646895.1. Taxonomy (NCBI): domain Bacteria; kingdom Thermotogati; phylum Deinococcota; class Deinococci; order Deinococcales; family Deinococcaceae; genus Deinococcus; species Deinococcus roseus. The sequence continues at coordinate 22,687 of NZ_BMOD01000038.1, read as the reverse complement.
GCAGTTGCAAATGATGCCCGATCTGCAGACGTTCCATTTCACGCCAGACCTCCAGCATCACCCCGGTCAGGCTCACCTCTTCTTCCTGGAACTCTATGCCAGCGTCTCCACGGGCCAGTTGCAACATGTCGTTGACCAGCCTTCCCAGACGGGTGGCTTCCCGCTGCACATCCCAGATGATTTCCCTCTGGTCGTCTTCAGGGATGTTCTGGTAGCGCATCAGGATGTCGAGGTTGCCCTGAATGGCCGTTAAAGGGGTCCGCAGTTCGTGGGCGGCATCCGCCACAAAGCGTTTTTGCACGTTCATCAGTTCCCGCAACTGGCCTTCTTGCTGCTCCAGCCTGCCCTGGGCCAGCTTGCGGTCATGGATGTCAATGCAGGCCCCAATGAAGCCCAGAAACATGCCATCTTCGGTGAAGCGGGGCACCCCACGGTCCACAATCCAGCGGTACTGTCCATCAAAGCGCTTCAGGCGGTATTCCAGCTCGAATGCATTGTGCTGTCCATAATGAACCTGGTACGTTTCCAGGCAGGCCTCCAGGTCCTCGGGGTGCACCCTTTCACGCCAGCCCTGACCCAGTTCCTGCTGCAAGGTGCGCCCGGTGAATTCCAGCCAGCCCTGGTTGAAAAACTGGCATTCCCGGTTTGCCGTGCCCATCCAGATCAGAACCGGAGCGCTGTCTGCCACGGTTTTGAAACGCCGTTCGGTTTCCTGAAGCAGTTTTTCCTGTTTGACCTGGGGGGTGATGTCGCGGGCAATGGAGATGATGTTGCCGTTCCCCTCGTCCGAAGTGTTCCAGGACAGGTAAACCACCTGCCCATTCTTGTGCAGGTACCGGTTGCGGTAATCCCGCACCATGGTGCCCTGCAGGATTTTCACATTCATGCCAATGGAAGACTGGCGGTCTGCAGGATGCATGAAATCGGTGAGCGGACGCCCGATCATCTCTTCGGGGCTGTACCCCAGCAGGTGCTGACAGGCCTGATTCACAGTGTTGATCACCAGCCCCGTGCGGGTAACAATCAAATCTGGGGTGCGGTCCAGAATCTGCTGCAAACGGCGGTTGATCTGGTCGGTTTGCTGCTGCAACATCTGGCGGTGCAATCCAATGGTCAGGGACTGGGCCACCTGCGCCGCCTGAATGATCGAGCCCAGATCTGGATCATAGGACGCTGTGGTGGCAGCGTAAATGAGCCCCAGGGTATCGTCTGGCAGCCTGAGGGCACAGCAGAACAGGGTGTCCAGGCCATAAGCCTCCATCAATGCAGCTTCCACTGCGCCCATTTCACTGTGCTGGCGGGTCCACATCACCTGAATGCGCTCCGCCTGCTGGGCACGGTTTCCCAGAGAAGGTTCATTGAGGTCAAGGCGTGCAGATTCCAGCAACTCAAGGTCTGATCCGTGCAAACCATAAGTCCCCAGGGGCTTGAGCACCCCTCTGGAAGCCTGTGGATCCTGCAGCCACACCGCAGCCTTGCTGCCCCGCAACGCCTGGGCAAACAGTTCTGCGAACTGGTCTTCTGCATGTTCAGGCCAGCGCAGGGCAAGGTCTGGAGGTTGTAATAATGTCATGCGTGGCTCCCAGGGAAAATGTGGCAGTGCAAGTGTGGCAATTCAAGTGTCTGATCATGATTGTAAAGGGCAGACCGTAAAAAGCAGTGTGATCCCACCTGTTGCAAGCGCATGAGGACACACAGTTGCAGATGACCGTCTCAAACAAACAACCGAAACAGCATACCCACATCTGGGTGGGTTGTACAGCAGCACAGCCCACAGAGCAAAACCAGAGCCACTATGATTGAAGCATGAAAAAATATGCTTTTTTGATCGGTATTCTGATGCTCACAGCCTGCAACACCACCATTCAAATCCCTTTTGCTTCCAGTCCCCTGATCCTGCGGGGAGAGTGGCAGGGAGAAACCATCCCTGAAGAACACTTCATCACGCTGGATTCCAAACGCAACCAGCTGGTTCGCTTTTCAGAGCAACACATGCTGGCTCAGGATGTGCAAACAGGTGACTTTGTGAACAGGAACTTTCCTGCTGACCTGAAAGGCATCCTGCACCACCGCACAGACGACACTTTTGTGAAGGTGACAGCAGAAAACACCCAGATCCTCTCTGCAGAAACGTTCCAGGTGCTCAAAACCTTTCCTCTCACGGGAGTCATCACTGAAGATGCAGACCACCTTGTGCAGTTCTATCCTGAAACTGCCGTGTACAGCCTGAACACTGGAGAAAAAATTTCGGCTTCCCTGAAAGACTTTTCACCTCTCTGGACTTTCTCTGAAACCGGCCAGTACGCCATTGGTTCTGAAGGGGTGATTGACACCAGCAGCGGAAAAGTTCTGCCCATCACCCTGTCTCACCACAAAGATTGTGCTGAATACGCCAGCGCTTTTCCAGTGGCTGTGGCCTTTGATGCTTCCAGTGCCGTGCTGTCTGTGGCCTACATCGATGGTTTTGTGGAATTCTGGGACACCTCCACCTGGACTTTCCAGAAGAGCATCCCTTTGCTGCCAAGCTGTTACACAGGGCTGATCAAACTCTGGTCCCACCCGGGTCAACTGGACTACGCTGCAGACCTCACCCCTTTTGACCAGGAAGACCAGAACGTGATGTGGGGCAGGTGGAACCTGAAAACCTCCCAGCATGTTTTTCAACAAAACCTCCAGCTGAAATCCTCTCCACTCAGCCTGTGGCCTGCCCTGAATGTCTTGCACCAGGGGGATTTCTGGACCTGGACCCTTGGAGATCAAATCTGGACCATGAAAAACACCAGCACCCTGTGGCACCAGTCCTCCACCCCCCAGCCCCTGAAAATGAACCTTCAGGCAGAATGGCTGGGTGAGCAGAGCTACCGCATCACTGGAACCCTGAACTGGAACAACCAGACCCACCTGGTGGAAGGTCTGGCCCATGGAACATCTGTGGTTTTCAAGCAGTCTCTTCTGCCCCCCACAATCTGGGTGGACTTGCAACTCTGGAACAGCGACAAAACCGTCGAAACCGGGACCCTCAAGCTGAGCATGAGCAACCTGAACGCTGCAACCCCCCAGAAAGAGGGATACCGCTTTCTGTTGCAGGTGCAAAATGAACGCCATGCTGGAATCCTGAAAAGAAAATGACCTCTGGCAGGTCAGGACGCTGTCCAGCCGGGTTTCAACCGCTCAACCACACCTTCCACTTCCTGCCGGATGGCCTGCAGGTCGGTGTCCAGCACCCACTGTTCAAAGTCAGTGGCATCCACTCCGGGAAAGGTGTGACGCAGTTCCATCATCACTTCCCCGAGGTGCTGGCCTTCCACACCAGACCATTCCCGCACCATGTGGCCGTTGAATTTCTGGTGGGCTGCACGTTTCAGCTCCAGAAAACGGTAGGTGTCCTGCAACGCTTCTTCAAAACCAGGGAAGGTGTCGATGGCACGCTGAAGCTGTTCTTCACGGGTGGAAACCGGATGGGGAATGCGCTCCAGGTACCCCTCCTCTTCCATGAATTCCAGGAACCCCTGGTAGGTGGGGCGCTTGCGGTCCCGCTGGCGGTTCTTGCTGTTCTGGTTCTCGATCAGGCAGCAACCCGGATAGAAATACGGGCTGGAACACACGTATTCATAGACTTCACGCAGGGTGTCAAAGCCCTGCCTGAAACGCTCTGGATCGTATCCCAGAAACTCCAGGCTCTGCAGGTAATCCGAGGTGAGTTTCAGAACACGCACGGTGTTGGTGCCGTCCTTCACCCGGTACTGCAAGCCCTGGTGGCCCAGTTTGAAGCCCAGGTGGTTGGCCAGTTTTCCAAGCAGGCCCCCCAGGTCATTGAAACTCAGAAAGTTGAGGGTGTGCTCAAATTCCTCTGCGGTGGCCTTGATCAGATCGATCTGCAAATCCCGAAATTCAAAAGTGAAGGTGTCCCCGTTGTTGTAGCAGTCTCTGGAAGCAAAGCGCTCCATGACTTTCTCGGTCCAGTTGGGAGGCAGGTGGTCGGATTCCACCACGATGTCCATGTCTCCGTGGGTTTCTTTGGTGGTGTAAAACGGCAGCAGTTCCACACGGCCCTGCACGATTTCCTGCAATACAGGTTCCATTTCCTGGTACAACTTCAGGTATTCATCGGTGTGGTACCTGCGGGTGGGATGGTTTTTCAGTGCTTTTCCTCCCATGGGGCACCTCCTTGTGGCTGCTCTGGGATGCTTCATTGTGCCTGAGGGGTGCAGGTCATGCATCGTCTGGGTGGCTTAAGCTGCCCGAGAAATCGTCCGGCCAGAGCCATCTGGCAGATGTCTGGGCTTTCCAGATGCTTTACCCTGACCCCATGACCTTTCCCTTTCCCGTCCCGGATGACCTGCAAGCCCTGATTCGGCAGGAAACCTGGGCCGAGGTGTCTGTGGGCCGCAGTGGGGCGTGGGTGTTTGCTGCAGACCAGAAGTTTCTCAAAGTGCAACGGGTTCAGACGGCAGATTCACTGCAACTGGAGCAACAGAAACTGCTGTGGCTGGGTCAACATCTGCCTGTTCCCGCAGTGCTGCACTTCAGCCAGCAGGAGGGCCATGAATTCCTGCTGACCTCCAGAATTGCCGGGCAGGACCTGTCTGTTCTGGCGATAAAAGACAGAGAGCAGGCAGTACGCTGGTTTGCACTCAGCCTGAAACGCTGGCACAGTTTGCCCGTTCAGGACTGTCCTTTTGACCGCTCTGTCAAAACCAGACTGCCGGAAGCCAGACTGCGCCTTGCAGCAGGGCTGGTGGATCAAACTGGTTTTGCAGAGGTTTCCCCTGAGGACATGCTGGAACAGCTTGAACAGAGCATCCCCCCTGAAGACCTGGTGCTCACCCATGGGGATTACTGCTTTCCCAACGTGCTTTATCAGGATGGGCAGCTTTCTGGTTTTGTGGATGTGGGACGGGCAGGCCTCAGTGACCGCCACACCGACCTGACCCTGGCTTTGTGGAGCACGCAATACAACTGCGGTCCGGGCTGGGAAGAGGTCTTCTGGCAGGAATATGGATTGGAGCAGCTGGACCCGCAAAAGCTGGCGTATTTCAGTGCACTGGACGGCTTCTTCTGAGTTTCGCTTTTGACCTCTGAATAAGCACAATGGCAGACTGCCCTGGACAAACCACATGTTAGATTGACTGCATGACCGCCACCATCAACCCCCTCTTGAAAGACCGTCCTGTCAGCTGGGAAGTGTACCAGCCACGTTACCAGGAACTGCTGGACCGTGAACTGACCCCTGAGACCATCGAGGCTTTCCTGCTGGACTGGAGCGAACTGGACCGCGAACTCGATCAGGTGGTCCATGTGCGCAGCCTCAACGCAGACCTCAACACCGCAGATGAAGAAGTGCAAAACGCCTACCTGGAGTACCTCAATGGAATCCAGCCCCATCGGGATGTGGCTGTGTCCGACCTCAGGAAGAAACTGCTGACTGTGGCTCCCGCGCACCTGCCTGCAGATGCCCGTTTGCTGGCAAAGCGTTTTGAGGCAGATGACCGGGCTTTTCATGTGGACAGTGTGCCCCTCAGAACCCAGCTTGCCGAATTGAAACAGCAGTACAGCCAGATCACGGGAGGGATGCTGATTGACTTCCGGGGAGAGCAGATCACGGTGCCCCGGGTGGAACAACTGTTGCTCTCTCCAGACCGCCAGGAGCGTGAAGAGGCCTGGAAAGCCTGGCAAAAAGCCCGTCTGGAGATCGCCCCAAAACTGGACGAGGTGTTCTTGAAGCAACTGAAGTTGCGCCAGCAAATCCACCGCAATTCTGGGCATGCCAACTACCGGGATTACATGTGGGACAGGTACCACCGGTTTGATTACACCCCCCAGGACTGCCTGGATTTCCATGAAACCATTGAAACAGAAGTGGTGCCTTTCACTCTGGAACTGCTGGAACAACACCGCCAGGGTCTGGGCATTGAAGAACTGAAACCCTGGGACTTCTACTGGCGTTCCCAGATGGACCCCCAGAACCGCCCTGCTTTGCAACCTTTCAGCACCGTGGAAGAACTGGAAAACAAAACCGAACAGGTGTTCTTCAGCCTCAGCCCCAAACTGGGCGAGATGTTCAAGACCCTCAAAGACCGCCGTGCCATGGACCTGGGCTCCCGCGAAAACAAGATGAGCCACGCCTACTGCACCACCATCGACACCGAAAAACTGCCGTTCGTGCTGCAAAACGTGGTCGGCACCGAAGGGGATGTGTCCACCACCCTGCACGAATTCGGGCATGCCTTCCATGCTTATGTCAGCATGCGCACCCAGCGCCTGATCTGGAATGCTTTCTCTGCCACCGAGTTTGTGGAGGTGCCCTCCATGGGCATGGAACTGATCGCCCTGGATCACCTGACCCCGTTCTACACGCCGCAAGAAATCCAGCGGGCCAAAGAATCCGCCATCCGGCAGTCGGTGCACAACCTGCCCTGGATGTGCTACATGGACGCCTTCCAGCACTGGCTTTACAGCGAAGCCCCCGAAGACATCACCATTGAAATGCTGGACCAGAAGAGCCGCGAACTGCTGGACCGCTTCCAGCCGCAACCCAACTGGTCAGGTTTCGAAGCCGAAAAAGGCAAGGTGTGGCAGTATTACCACATGTTCAACCACCCCTTTTACTACATCGAGTACGCCCTGAGCGGTCTGGGGGCTGTGCAGCTCTGGAAAAACCACCAGGAAAACCCCGAAAAAACCCTGCAGCAGTACCTGGAAGCCCTGGAACCCGGAGACAGCCTCTCTGTGCCAGAACTCTATGAAAAGTGCGGCCTGAACTTCAAATTTGACCGCCAGACTGTGCATGACCTGATGGGGTTCTTGAGAGAGCAGCTTCAGGGGTAAAGAATTTCAAGTGAGAAGAGGCGCACGTGTGCGCCTCTTCTTGTTGTGCTGACTCTGAAAACAGCTGAAGGATTTCACGCTTGCTACAATGCACCCATGTCAGATGAAAAAACGAATTATCGATCAACCCGATTTGCAGTGAGCATCGCTTCAGCCTTTTTCGTATTTTGCCTGAACCTTTATGCTGGAAGTGAGAGGAGCTCCTGGCAGGATGTCCTTGTAGCAATTTGTATTTTCACTGTGATTTTTCTATGGTCTTCTGTTCACAGGCTGGGCATAAAGGAAAAAATCAACAACACCCCTTCTGCTCCACTTTTTCAACACGAATGGCTGGAACTTGTGCTGCCCTTCGCGTTTCTGGCCATCCTTTTGTTGATGGTTCACCATTGACCTGCAGGGCGCAACTTCAAACTCAGAAGCCAGTTACTTCAGAAAATTCATATGTGGCCACATCCTCTGCCAGAGCAAGAGCTTTGTAAGCCCACACTCCACCCGCTTTCAAGTTGTTGATGTTGTCCACGGCTGTTCCAATCTGATTCCCTTCTTTGTCATAGAGGTTGAAAGTGATCTGGGCATAGCCATAGTCATGGTTTGTGTTGTTTTTGACCTTTCCAATGACATATCCAGCAAAACCATCACTGCTCCATTTTGCAGAAAGAAGCTCCAGATCGTCTTTTGGGGCGGCAGGCGGCGTTGACGGTTCTGATGCTGTCTGACCAGCAGAATTTAAAGTGCCTGAACCGGAAGATCCAGAAGATGATGTAGACGTGTCTTTCGGTGCCAGCATGCCCACCACAACAAAAACAGCCAGGAGGGTGAAAAACCAGCCTCCACAGCCCATGCCTTTTTTGCTGGCTTTCTTCTGGGCTTCTTTTGCCGCTTGTGCCCGAAATGCTTCCTCGGCCTGGATGCGTGTTTTGTCTTCATCGCTCAGCACAATGATTCCCCCTGTGAAGAGCAGCATAGGACCCGCCCGCGACAGATCCCGTCACCCTCAGGGAAGACCCCATGCTGGTGTCGCTCTTCAGAGAAAGACAGGGCAGAGAACCTCTCTTCTGCCCTGTCTTTGTGCTGCTCGGGTTCCTCTCAGAACCCCGGAGAGGCCAGCAAACGGTACTGTTCCGGCCACTGCAACTCAAACCCCAGGCTGAGGGTCAAGACACCCTGGAAATCGGCCAGATGGTGAGCGGTGTTGCGCACTTCACGGGGCTTCAGTCCTTTTTCCAGACAGTAAGCCGCCAGTGCTCCTGCAGCTTCCCCGATGTTCCATTCCACCGGATGCAGGCGGTAACAGCCGTTGGTGATGTGGGTGGTCCCAAGGTTCTTGCAGGCTGGCAGCAGGTTCTCCATGCGAACCGGAATCAGGGCTCCCAGAGGGATCTGGAAAGGATAGCTTTCCACATCAATGTAACTCCTGCCTGCAGTGGAGGGGTGCAGGTCAATGCGGTACTGCCCGATTCCCACGCTGTCCTGGAAAGCCTCCGCACCAGACAGGCCTTTGCGGGCCTCCACACCCACATGCTGCTCCAGCACCGTGAACTCCGCCTGGATCCTGCGGGACTCCCGCACGTAGATGCTCTTGGCCAGACCGTGCTCGGTTCCAGTGATGTCTCCCCTGAGGCGAAGACCAGGATAACCATATCCCTTGCCATCGTGCCTGGGGGCCTCGGTCTGCATCCAGTACAGCAGAGACAGGCTGAGCTGCATGGCCCCTTTCAGGTGCTGCTGTTTCTCCTGCTCGCTGACCCCGATGATGGGACCCAGCCAGTAATCGATCTGCGGCCAGTTCACCAGGGTGATGTCGCTGGGGTAAAGGCCCTCCTCATAGTGGCCCTTGTGGAAGATCCGGCGGTAATGCCAGAAATCCCCCTTGTGCAGTTGCACCACCGGATCGCTGAACAGATCCCGAAAGCGGGGCTTCAGGGTGATGGGGTGCAGGTCGTTCCAGGACAGTTGTCTGTTTGGCCAGAAGGGGGCCTGATAGTCTTTCCAGAAACTGTATTGCTCGGGTTTCTCGATGGTGTGGTCCTGACCTTCTGTGTGGTCCAGCGCAAAACACCAGCTGATGGCCTGCTGGTCCAGCGGGTTGGCTGCGCCTTCCAGGGCATGCAGTTCTCCGGTTTGCAACTGGGATTCCGCCCCGATCACATGCTCTGCACCCGCCAGTTCCAGCAGATCCCCGAGTTCGGTGGCGTCCAGCACCATTTTTGCAGCAACGGTGTGGTGTTCTCCGGTGGTCAGGCTCTTGAAGGTCACACTCTGGATGGAATCCCGCTCGGTTTCAGCAGCAATGGGGACATGCTGCATCCACACTTCCAGTTGCCTGGACGCCCGGTAAGGGGCCAGCATCTGTTCCAGCACGGCCACACCCACACGGGGTTCAAAGCACAGGCGGGACACGTTGCCCAGACCGGGGTTCAGGAAAGGATCTGCTGCAATTTCAGGCTTTAAAGGGTAATGCTCGCGGTAGTACCTGCGCACCAGCTCACGGAAACGGCGGTAACTGGCGGTGGCACCGGATTCCTCGATCCACCACGCTTCATCGGGGGGCACGGCCTGACTGGTGAGTTGACCACCAAGCCAGTCGGTTTCTTCGGTGAGGATCACCTTGCGGCCCAGTGCGAGGGCAGAGAGGGCCGCTGCAACACCGCCCAGGCCGCCTCCGGCAATCAGGATGTCTGTGGAATGTTCATGGGTCATGGGGGGTCTCCTGGGAGTGGTGGAATGGGAGGTCTGGAGGATGGACAGGTGAATCTTGTTGCGAGAGCCGAGAGCCGAGAGCCGAGAGCCGAGAGCCGAGAGCGTACAGTGCAAAGGCTTCAGCGAAATGTCAAATCTGCAGGGCTTGAGCAGAAGCAGGATTTGCCCTCGGCCCTCGGCTTCCTAGCCCTTCACCCCAGACCCCACCATCGACTGCACAAACTGCCGTTGCGCCACCAGAAAGGCCAGCAAGAGAGGTAAGGTCGATAAGGTGGAGGCCGCCAGGGTGAGGTTCCAGAACACGCCGCCCAGAGGGTCGGTGAAGGTCTGCAGGCCGAGGGGGAGGGTGTACTGTTCGCTGGAGTTGAGGTAGACCAGCGGGTTGAAGTAGTCGTTCCAGGAGTTCAGGAAGGCGAAGATGGCAGTAGCCACCAGAACTGGACGGGCCAGGGGGAGCATGATCTTCCAAAAGATCCCCCAGCGGTCCAGGCCGTCCATCAGGGCAGCCTCGTCCAGTTCTTTGGGCAGGGTCAGGAAGTGCTGGCGCATCATGAAGACCGCCAGCGCTCCTGTGCCGCCGAAGATTTGCAAAAGGATGATGGGGATGTGGGTGTTGTTCAGTCCCAGAAACTTGAAGAGGGCGAATTGCGGGATGGAGAGGGCTTCGCTGGGCAGCATCATGGCGGACAGGCAGAGGATGAACATGAAGTCCTTGCCGGGAAAACGCAGCCTTGCGAATCCGTATCCGGCCAGTGCTCCGATCACCAGGGTGCAGAGGGTGACCACAATGGCGATGTAGACGCTGTTGAAGTACTGGGCGGCAAAAGGATAGTCGTGGAAGATGCGAACGAAGTTGGTCCAGCTGATGCTCTGGGGAATGAGCGCGAGGGGGTTCTGGAAGATCTCCTGATCGCTTTTCAGGGAGGCCGCGAACATCCACACTGTCGGGAACAGGAAGGGCACAGCCAGAAGCAGCATCACCAGGTAGTAAACCCCGTTTGACACAACACGCAGACTGGAACGGTTCACATTCCGATCAAGATTCATAGAACACCCACCGTTTGCGAAGCTGCCATTGCATCCAGGTCAGGGTCAGCATCACCAGGAAGATCAGCCAGGAGAGGCCCGAGGCATAACCGAAATCGAAGTACTTGAAGCCCTGTTTCCACATCTGCACCATCAGGACGCTGGTGGCGTCACTTCCTCCGGTCAGGACGTAGATGGGAGCGAAGGATTTCAGTGCTCCAATCAGGGTCACAATCACGGTCAGGAACACTGTGGGAGACATCAGGGGCAGCGTGACTTTGAAGAAAGTCTGGCTGGAATTGGCCCCGTCGATTTTGGCGGCCTCGTGCACCTCTGCAGGCACGTTTTGCAGTGCGCCCAGAAAGATCAGCATGTTCATTCCGACGTGCTCGATCACCAGACAGACCACCACGGCAATGAGTGCCCAGGGGGCTTCAAAGAGCCAGTTGGGTCCCTGGATGCCCAGTTTGCCCAGCAGCACGTTGACCAGTCCGAAGTCGGGTTGCAGCACAAAGCGCCAGACCAGCGCCCAGGCCACCAATGGGACCACCACCGGAGAGAACAGGGCCATGCGGAAAAACCCGAGGGCTTTTGCTTTCACATTGAGCAGGAGGGCCAGTCCGAGGGCCAGGATGATGTTGGTGGGCACCAGCATCACCACAAAGAGCACGGTGACCCACACCGAATGCAGGACTTCGCGGTCGGTGCCCATGCGTGCGTAATTTCCCAGGCCAATCCATTCGGGGGCGCGCGGCAGAACCCAGTTGTACAGGGACATGATGGGCACCGCCAGAATCGGCCCGATGAACAGCACCGTCAGTCCGATCATGAAGGGCAGCACGAACAGCAGGCCCACCCACTGGGATTCCCAGCCCCCTTTGCGGGGGCGGGAGGAGGTGCGGGGAACGGGGGTGTGGTTGGTGGTCATTTCTTCACCTGTGCGGGGTTGATTTGAGGGGGATTTCACTTGAGGAGGGGGTTGATTTCGCTGCAAACCTGGTTCAGTTCGTCTTTGACGTTGGCACTGGGGCGGAAGATGCGCTCCATGTTGCGCACCACCACATCGTTGACCTGCGCCCAGTTGGCCGGAACGATCAGGGCTCTGGCCCCGCTGACCTGTTTGATCACGGCGGCACGCAGGCTTGCTGCAGGAATCAGGGGGTTGGAGTTCAGGTAGGTGTCACTGCTCAGAATGCTGCGGCGGGGTGGGGGGAAGAACTGGGCGGTGCGCTTCATGATGGCCGCACTGGACAGGAAAGCCACAAACTGGGTGGCTTCCTTGGGGTGTTTGGAACCACTGAACACCGCGTAACCCGCCTGTCCCAGCAGGGTGTGCTGTCCTTTGGGGCCGCTGGGCATCGGCACGATGTCCCATTTGAATTTCACGGTGCTGAGCTGCCCGGAGTAAGACACCTGATCTGCGTACATCCCCAGGTTTCCGCTGGCAAAGGTGACCTGCTCCCCGAGTTTGGGGGCACTGCCGTCTTTGATCATGCGTTGCATCATCTCGAAGGCCTGCACGGTGCCTGCACTGTTCATCTGGCAGGTGCTGAGGTCTTTGTTGAAGATGTCTCCTCCGCTGGAATACATGGCGGCCAGGATGCCCGCAGCCCAGTTGGAGGGGTCCAGGCGCAGCAGGGTGCCCCCATAAGCATTGGGACTGGCTTTTTTGATGGCGGCTGCGCTCGCTTCAAAAGCTGCGTAATTCCATTTCTTCTGGGCCAGCAGCTCCGAAGGCGTGGGAATTCCGGCTTTCTGGAACAGGTCCTTGTTGTAGTACATGAAGACCGGAGAGAAAGAGAAAGGCAGTCCATAAATGCCATTTCCCTGTTTCCAGAGCGTCATGGAGGCCGGAGCATAGTCGCTGATCAGCATGTTGCTGTTGGCTTTCACGTAACCGCTGAGGTCCAGCAGGGATTTTGAAGCCATGTAAGCAGGTGCAGAGCGTTCTGCCACCCAGCCAGCATCCGGGCTGGTTCCGCCCGCCATCTGCACGGTGAGTTTCTGGTCGTAACTGGCGAATGGAATGGACTCCACTTCTACATTGATGTTGGGGTTCTTCTTGCCGAATTCTGTGGCGAGGGTCTGCAGCAACTTCAGGCCGTCTCCTCCTGCCCAGGTGGTGAAGCGCAGATTGACTTTTTCCTGTGCGGAAGCGGTGGCGGCGCTCAAAAGGGCGAGCATGATCAGGTGTCTGTGCAGCGGTTTCATGGGGGTGTGTTTCATGGGCATGTGTTTCATGGGCAATGTCCTCCTGACCCGAAGGTCAATGAAAGTCGGGGCGTGTGGGGTCTGGGATTGTGAAGTCAAAACAGGCTGGGAGGGGAAGGTCCACATCTGGTGCGGGTCATGGTTCGGGTTCACCTCCGCAGGATTGCCGGACCACCAGTCTGGGCGGAATGGTGACGTGCAGGTTCGGTTCGGCCCGTCCGGTCAGCAAATCGTCCAGCAGTCTGGCTGCAGTGCGTCCCAGACGCCTTCTGGGCACATGCACAGTGGTGAGGGGCGGATCACTTAAAGCGGCCATGTGAATGTCCGAGTAGCCCACCACCGGGATGTCCTCGGGCACCCGGATGTTGCGCTGCTTGAGGAGCCTCAGCACCCCCAGGGCCATCAGGTCTTCTGCTGCAAAAACCGCATCGAACTTCAGCCCTTCATCCAGGGCTTGTTGCACGGCCTGCATTCCGCCTTCAATGGTGCGCGGAGCATGGCGGATGGGACCGGAGGGCACCCCTGCTTCACGGCAAGCCCGCAAATAACCATCCAGACGGTCCAGCGAAACCACGGCTTCTGTTGGGTCTCCGCTGATGAACAAAATCTGCTGGTGGCCCTGCTTCAGAAGGTGGCTGGTGGCCAGCGCTGCCCCTGAAGGATTGTCGGTCAGGACGGCATTGAGGTGCAAATGGTTGTGGTAGCGCCCGATGAACACGCTGGGGAGGGTCAGTGCCCGCACCTGTTCGATCAGACCGGGGGTGATGGGGGTTCCCCCGATGATGAAACCATGCACCCGTTTTTCCCGGGCCAGCCTGGGCAGGGTCTGCCCATCGAAGGAACTCACACTGACGGTGTGCCCGAAACGCTCGGCTTCTTCGGTGACCCCGTGCATGACCTCACCAAAGAAATGGTCTGCCGTGGGGTGCACACCCGGATTGGCCAGCAGCACCCCGATGTGATGCGCGTCTGTGGGGGTGTGCAGGCTGGTGCGGGCCAGGTATCCCAGTTCACTGGCAGCTTCCAGCACCGTCTTGCGGGTGTGGTCGCTGATTCTGGGATCGTCCCGCAGCACCAGGCATACGGTGGAGATGGAGACCCTGGCCTTCTGGGCCACGTCTTTCTGGGTGATGGTCATGGTGCATTCAGGTTAAGGGAGATCAAAAAGCAATTCAAATTTTATTCAATTTTTGAACACCTTTTCGCTCAACAGCCAGATCTGCAGCACGGTTCAGGAGACACAAAAAGCCAGCAGGTCAAAAGGGGAGATCTTTTGAATGTGGATTGATTCTGGGTTTTTCCTTTTGCAGCAAAAGGTTTCCTAGATTTTGCATTTCCGGGCGGTTCTTTCAGGCCATCCTGCTTTTCATTCAAATGCAAAAACAGCCGTTCAAATTTTGAATGAAAATTGAGTTTTTACCGTTAAAGGTCTACAGTGTGGTCACACACCCAGAACCTCCATCCCACATGGCATCAGAACCCGACTGCTGAGGCTTCTTTTCTGCACCTGCTCCGCCCACAGTGCGGTGTGTCCGGTTGTGATTCCAGATCCCACAGGAGAACCCTGCAGCATGAATTTGAACTTTTCACCCCTGAGAAAGATCCTGCTTTCCGCTGTGACCCTGCTTGGTCTGGGTTTGCTGGCTGGATGCAACACGTCCTCAGACCTCCAGCCCACTTCAGCACAACCCGAACAGAAAGTAGAACAGAACGCACTGGCTGGGTTTCCCAATTTCACCTACCAGAAAGTCATTGCAGACACCACCATCTTCCCCCCCAGACCCAACGATCCCGAGCACACCTACAGCGAACTGATCTTTCCCAGTGTGATCAAGGCCAGCGATTACTTTGCCAACCCTCTGGGCACCTATTACATGTATTACGCCCCGCACGATGCACCCGCAGGAATTTACCTGGCATATTCGAACAGCCCCAGTGGTCCCTGGACCCGTTACTCGGACATCCCGATCATCACCCGGCAGTGGGTCACCCAGGTCACAGGCAGCACCTCCCTGATCAGCCATGTGTCTTCTCCACATGCCATCTGGGTTCCAGACGAGACCACCAATCAGAAACTCTACCTGTACTTTCACGGTGAGAACACGGCCACCCGTCTGGCCAAATCTTCTGACGGCATCCACTTCACCTACGACAAGACCGTGATCGCCACCTCTGGGACTTACAAGAAGATCGATGGCCTCACAGAAGTCTCTTACGCCAGGGTCTACCGTTACACCATGCCCTCCAAAGGGAACAGATACACCATGGTGCTGATGGGCGTGGACAACGGCACCCGCAAGATTTACCTGTGCTGGTCGGGAGAAGCGAGGAACTGGCGCTGCCAGAACAATGCCCTGATCACCCCCAACAGCTCTGAAAGCGGCGGCCAGTTTGGTGGTCCCCAGGCCGCAGGTCCAGCCTTCTTCCCCTGGAAAGGCAAACATTATGTGGTGTTCAATGCTGGAAGTGGCAACATCCACATTGCAGAAGTGGGTGCAGACTTCAACCTGGAAAACCACCTGGGGGTCTTTTATGATTCCCGTGACACCGCCCCCGAAAATGGCCGTGTCGGAGCCTCCACCTACCTGACCGTGGGCAGCACCATGTACATGTACTACGAGGTCGGGCAACGCGGAGCCACCAAAATTGCCCTGGCAACTGCTCCCATTCCATAAATTCAAACCATCTTCTTCAGGGAGGGCATTTGCTCTCCCTGTTGTTTCTGTCTCACATGAGGTCCTGAATGGCACTTTTTGATTTTCCCCTGGAGCAACTGCAAACGTACCTTCCTGTCCTGAACGTCCCGGAGGACTTCGATGCCTTCTGGCAGCAGACCTTGCAGGAAGCAGAAAAGTTTCCTTTAAATCCCCGTTTTCAGGAGGTGCAAACCCCTCTGAAAACCCTGCAGGCTTTTGATGTGACGTTTGCTGGTTATGGGGGTCAGGACATCAAAGGCTGGCTGATGGTACCGAGAAATGCAGCAGGTCTGCTGCCCTGTGTGGTGGAATTTCTGGGTTATGGCGGAGGGCGCGGAGAACCCACCGACCACCTTTCCTATGCCAGTGCAGGTTACGCCCACCTGATCATGGACACCCGCGGTCAGGGCAGCGGATGGCGCAAAGGAGACACCCCCGATCCTGAAGGATCGGGACCACAGCATCCGGGTTTCACCACCCGTGGGATTTTGCACCCGGAAAGCTATTATTACCTCCGGGTCTTCACCGATGGGGTCAGGGCCGTGCAGGCAGCCCAGGCTTTTTCTGGCATTGATCCAGATTCTGGCATTGATCCAGACCGAATTGCTGTTGCCGGGGAAAGCCAGGGAGGAGGGATTGCTCTGGCGGTCAGTGCCCTGAGCAAGCAAGCGAAACTGCTGCTGTCAGACGTGCCTTTTCTGTGTCACTTCCAGCGGGCCATTTTCATTACAGACAACATTCCATATGTGGAAATTGCCAATTATTTGCGGGTGCACCGGGACAGCATGGATCAGGTTCTGCAAACCCTCTCCTATTTTGATGGGCTGCATTTTGCCTGCAGAAGCACGGTTCCCGCCCTGTTCTCGGTGGCCCTGATGGACCAGACCTGCCCGCCCAGCACGGTTTACGCTGCGCACAACCATCATGCTGGACCAAAAGACATTGTGGTTTATCCCTTCAACCGCCATGAAGGTGGTCAGGGAGAGCAGTTGCTCAGAAGGCTTGAATTTTTAGAAACGCACCTGTAAAACGCTCAGTTGGGGGTTTCCTCGCTCTGGTGCCCGTTGCCTCCGATGTCTTCATCGTTGTTGCCAGGGGCACCCTGCTCTCCCCCCTGGTCGCCGTGGGCAGACTGGGTGGGTTCGTAGTGGCGGGAATACACCGGTCCGGGTTCGGTGCTGGGTTGGGGTTTTGGTGAGGCAGAGGAATCACGATCGGTCATAATGGCCCTCCTGCCTGATTTTAACAATTTTTCAAGTGCCGCATTGTGTTTTCGCATGAGAGCATTTGGGGTGAGATTTCACCTTCCTGTTGCCTCTCCTTTTCAATGAACCATCTGCTATCCTGCAATCAGGAGGTCATCATGTTTGGAATCTGGATTCTTCTCGGTTTTCTTGGAATTGCATTTTTCAGTTTGTTTTCGGCCAAAAAATCCTCTGCTGCAAGGGACCATGTGCAGGGTGAACTGGAAAAAGAAAAAGCTTTAAGAGACGCTTCTTCCAGTTACAACACCGCCAGCGGTTATGGCTCTGCTGGGCAGTGACCTGCAACAGCTGCGAAATTTAAACCCTCAACAACCCCCGAAACCCTCTGGCAGCATAGTATGAAGATGCACCGTTGTGGTACAGGAAAACCGTGTTGTAACGGCGGTCCATGTACAGGGCACCCCCGAGTTTCCTGATGGCTGCAGGGGTTTGCACCCAGCTTGAGGTTTTCAGATCAAATTCCCCGAGCTGTTGCAGCGCCCGGTACTGTTCTTCGGTCAAAATTTCAATGCCCATGTCTAAAGCCAGATCCACAGCGTTGTTTTCGGGTCTGGCTTCTTTGCGGGATTCCCAGGCTTCGCGGTCATAGCAGGCGCTTCTGCGGCCTTTTGGGCTTTCTGCAGCGCAATCACAGAACAGGTATTCCCCTGTTTTTTCGTCCTGCCCGATGACATCTGGCTCTCCGCCTGTGTTTTCCATTTCATTCAGGGACCAGAGCTTTTCAGGGTTTTTTTCCAGTATGGCCTGGATGGGGTCCCATTCAAGATCTGGGTGGCGCTTTTTGTTTTTCTCAAAACGGGCTTTCAGGGTGGCCAGCAAGGCTGCGCTCTGGTCTGGAGACAGGGTTCTGGATTTGCCAGGGATCATGCTGCCAGTTTAACGCAAACACTCTGGCCAGCAACCTCTGGCTGAACCCGGAGACAGGCGGTTCTGGCCCTGCCATCCTGTGCACTGGATTTCTCAGACTGAGTTTGCTGGGGCGTGAGGGATACAGTTGCACACAAGGATGAACAAAATGAAGAATCAACTGTAAGCCTGTGGGTTGCAGGGGGGGGCATTTACGGGTCATGCTGAGCAAAGATGCCTGCAGAACCAGAAATTTCCTCCCTTTCCCCACACCAACCGCTGCTTCCCGAGGGAATGGTTTCTGCCCTGCTGGGCCAGTTGAATCTGGGCCTGCTGATGTTCCAGCCTGATGGCCAGATCACTTTCATCAATCCTGCTGCCCGAACCTTGCTGCACCTGCAGGATTTCGCAGAAGACCACCTGCTCAGCATTCATGAGGTGTGCCAGCACTGCCACAACCTCAACGCCACCTGCATTTCCCGCCTGCTGCTGCACGGCATCCCCAGCCAGGAGTGGGTGCAGGGCCTGCAGGTGCATTACTTTTTGCTCCCTGAACCTGCTGGTGCCGCGCAGGGAGCGATTGCTTTGCTGCCTGCCAGCACCTTTCCTGCTGTCCAGGAATTCCAGCAACAGGGAGCACTGGACACCCTTTTCGAAATCAGCCCGGATTGCCTGAAGTACATGGATGCACAGGGGAACCTGCTGCGCATGAACGAGAACGGCAGGCACCTGATGCAGGTCGATGATTTCTCCGCCCTGCAAAACCAGCCCTGGAGCGAGTTGTGGCCAGAGAAAACCCGCCCACGGGTGCTGCAGGCCATGCGGGATGCACAGACAGGCAAGATTGGACGGTTTCAGGGATTCTGTCCCACTGCCAAAAACATCATGCGCTGCTGGGATGTGGTGGTGATGCCCATTCTGGAAGGACCCCGGGTGGTGGGGCTGGTGGCCTCCTCACGGGACATCACCGAGCAGGCCATGCTGGAACAGCAGGAACGGGAGCAGGCAGAAGCCCAGAAACGTTTTGTGAGCGACGCGGCCCACGAACTCAGAACTCCCCTGGCGGCCATTCAGGGCAACCTGGATGTGATCTTCCGTTACCCCCACATCGAGGAATCCGAAAAGAAAGAGATCTTGCAGGACGTGCAAAACAGCGCAGCCCGTCTGAGCCGTCTGGTGCACGACATGCTGCAACTGGCCCGCGGCAGGACCGGGGTCAAATCCGACGAGGAGGTGCTCCTGCACGAGGTGGCCCTCTCGGCGTGGCGGGATGCCCAGCGCATCTCGGGGAGCAAACACCATTTTGAGCTGGGTCTCCTGGAACCCATCGAACTGTATGGAGACACCGACCGTTTAAAGCAACTGACCCTGATCCTGCTGGAAAATGCCGTCAAATACACCCCAAAAGGCGGCACCATCCGTTTGCAGCTTGAAGAGCAAGGCGGCACAGCCCAATTGCGCGTGCAAGATTCTGGCATTGGCATTGCCCCGGAAAACCAGCACCACATCTTCGAGCGGTTTTTCCGGGTGGACCGCACCCGGGTGGATTCCCGCGATCCTGGAGGTTCAGGGCTGGGTTTGCCGATTGCGAAATGGATTGTGGAGGCCCACCACGGCACCCTGGAAGTGGAAAGTGCACTGGGACAGGGCAGCACCTTTGTGGTCAGGCTTCCCTTGCAGGAGTGCTCCGTTGATCCGTGAAAAGGGAGGATTCATGAGCATGGACCACCACAACCCGTGAAACAGGAACACACACCTCGCATGAAAAAATGCCCTCTCAGAGGATAAAAATAAATTGTCCACGAAGGCCGTTGCAGGCGATTTGGTTTGATCAGTCTTCTTTTGACTCCTCCAGAGGTCCAAAGGTAAATTCGTAACTTCCATTCGAGTTTGGGGCTCCGGTGGTCACCGTCCCGTCCTTCTGAACCACCCAAAAGCGGTCTTTGGGAAGGTCATTCAGTGAACGGCCTCCTTCATACTTGAGAATGGCTTCAAGATTTTTACCTTGTAAGAACTTTTGTTCTTCTTCCGGGGTCAATGGCATCCTGATCTCCTTCATTTCCTGAACCCATTTTGTTCTGTAGGCACATGTGTTGTTGCACCATGACAAGTTGCATTGTACATGCCTCGGAATCCTCGCTTTCAAAAAACACCTTTCAGAGAGACACTTCCAGTTCTTCTGTTCGATGCTCTGATGATCTACGCCAAAAGAACTGTAGGTTTCTCAAGTGTCCTGACCGTTCCATTCGCTTTCTTGCCCCTAAAGCGTGCTCCCCGGACGGCCGGGTTCGCACTGGGCGCTTTCTTGCCCCTAAAGCGTGCTCCCCGGACGGCCGGGTTCGCACTGGGCGCTTTCTCAGCCAAAAGCACCTGCAGTGCTTTTGGCGAACATCAATAAAGTCAGACCACATTTCTGCTGGCCTCAGTCTGCCGTTTTCTGCACCTTGCGCTGGTAAAAGGCCTGTGCCTTGGCCTGGTTGCCACATCTGGCCATGTTGCACCAGCGGCGGGTTTTGTTCTTGCTGGTGTCCAGAAAGTGCCGGATGCAGGTGTGTTTTTCGCATTTTTTGATGCGGCCCTGCACGTCCAGAGCAAGCAGATTGGCCATCTGGGCTGCCAGCACGCCCAGCAGGCCTGAAGGGTCTTGCAAGTCATGTTGCAGGGTGTGCTGCAAGGGAACCTGATTTCCCATCAGAACCCTGCGACCTGGGTGCTGCCAGAGCAGGGCATTGAGGTTTTGCAGCAGTTCTGCAGGAACTTCTGTTGAATGCACCAGACCCACCACCGTGCGCCTGAAGTCATCCCGCAAGGCGGTGGCCTGCTGGTACACCGCCGGGAAAGTGGGGTGCTGGGCCAGCTTTTGCAGATCTGCAGGTGAAACCAGACCGGAGTCCTGCAACCAGCGCTGAAAATCTGCAGCGTCTCTCAGCTGGTCTCTGAACTGACCGTCCTTGTTGCGCACGGTGTTGATGAAATCCAGGGCCGGGTGCCCGGCGTCAAAATCAAAAATCTCGGTCATGGGTGATGGCTCCATTTTACAGGACAGCAGGCTCTGGCTTCTTACAGCCCTCACTTTATAACCATCATTCTATCACTTGACAGGTTAGAAAGTGAGGGATAGCATGAAGGCACAGGAGGTCCGGCCATGACATCGCCAGGATGCACAGCCAGAATTCAGCCTCCAGAAGAGGAATTTCATGCAGATTGAACGGCTCCACTGGGCAGGCATCAAATTGCAGCAGGGTCAAACCACCCTCCTGCTAGACACCATCCCCTCCCCCCAGCAGCTTCCCCTCAGCGTGGACACCCCACACCGGTTTGCCCTGCTGACCCACCACCACCCGGACCACGCAGATTTGCCCTACCTGACCGGGGTTCTGGGCTCTGGCAGCACTTTGCTGACCCATGCAGATGTGGCCCCTCTGCTGCCTCCAACAGATTTGCGCATCAGAACTGCAGAACTGCACCAGCCTGTGCAGCTTCACCCGGGCACTGCAGATTTCACGGTGTGGGCGGTGCCTGCCGTGGATGGCCTGGGAGATCCGCAAGTCTCCTGGGTGATAGACGGCGGCGGAAAGCGCATCCTGCATGCCGGAGACACCCTCTGGCATGGCCGCTGGTGGAGCATCCAGCGCATCTACGGACCGTTTGATACTGTGTTTCTGCCCATCAATGCCCCCAGGGTCAACCTCGGGCGTTTTCAGGACAGCGGCATTCCCATCGTGATGGGGCCAGAACAGGCCGTGGCTGCTGCCCGCATTCTGCAGGCAAAAACCGTGGTGCCCATCCATTATGGACGGCATGAACCGGGCCGCTACATCGAAACCCCGGACGCCCTGCAAACCTTCACCCGCCTGGGCCGGGAAGCAGGTCTGAACCTGAACGTCCTGCAACCCGGTGAAGTCCTGAACTTTCAATCTGCACAGCCAGAGGAGGTCCTGCAATGAACATCGCCATCAACGGATTTGGACGCATTGGCAGACAGGTGTTTCGCATCCTGCACGCCAGAGGCATCCAGGTCACAGCCATCAATGACCTCACCGACACCGAAACCAACGCCTACCTGCTGACCCACGACAGCACTTACGGCCCTTTTGCAGCATCCGTCAATATCGAAGAAGGTGCTTTGCTGGTGGACGGTCACAAAACCATGGTCCTTTCCGAAAGCAATCCCCAAAAGCTCCCCTGGAAAGACCTCGGCATTGATCTGGTGATTGAATCCACCGGGCGTTTCAGCACCGGTGAACAGGCCAGGGTGCACCTCAACCGGGGGGCCAGAAAGGTGATCATCACCGGGCCAGCAGATGGCACGGACTTCCCCATCATCCTGGGCAACAACCAGGAGCAGTATGACCCTTACACGCACAACATCCTCACCAATGCGTCCTGCACCACCAATTCTCTGGTGACCCCGGTGAAAGTGCTGGAAGACGCCTTCGGGGTGGAACAGGCCATGATGACCACCATCCACAGCTACACCAACGACCAGCGACTGCTGGATTTGCCCCACAAAGATTTGCGCCGTGCCCGCGCCGCCGCAGTGAACATCATCCCCACCACCACCGGCGTTGCCAGAGCCATTTCGCAAACCCTGCCCCAGTTTGGCAAACACAATTTTGATGGGGTGGCCGTGCGGGTGCCCACCAGTGTGGGTTCCCTCAGCGACATCACCCTGATTCTTCGTCGGGAAGTCACCGTGCAGGAAGTGAACGCCGCTTTCCGGGCAGCCGCAGAAGGCCCCCTCAAAGGCATCCTGCGGTACAGCGAAGAAGAACTGGTCTCCAGCGACATCGTGGGCGATCCCCACAGCGCCATCATCGACAGCAAAATGACCAAGGTGCTGGGCAAAATGGTGAAAGTCTTCGCCTGGTACGACAACGAGTGGGGTTACTCCAGCCGCGTGGCAGACGTGGTGGAACTGGTGCAAACCAGAGACCCGCAGTAAGATCAGAGCAAACAGAAAAAGACGCAGAGGTTCTGCGTCTTTTTCTGTTTGCCAGAAGGGGAGGTTAAGGGCAGGGAAATCTGTAGGGTTTTTACTTTGCAGCAGGCACTTTGGCAGCAGGCACTTTGCTGAGGTCGATGATCACCCGTTCAGCACCATCCGGGCCATGC
>NZ_BMOD01000037.1 GCF_014646895.1 Deinococcus roseus | reverse complement strand
AGGAGGGTGGTGGTGATGGTTTTCAGCAGGTTGGTTTTCATGTTGGTTTTTCCTTTCGGGGGTGGCAGGGAAGGTCGGGCTTTCGGTGCTGTTCACCTTGAAAGGCAGTATGCGCCAGGGGTTTTAAGGTCTTTTTTGCACCTTGTTAAGATCCTGTGTAGAAAATGGAGGGTGTGGCTCGCCCTGTTGTGTGGACACCATCTCTGCACCTTCTGGAACCCTGGCTGGTGTTTTCTGGAGGCACCCGAGCAGACAGCATCTGTATACGCTTACAGTTGAGCGAAAATTCCCAGTTCTGACCAGGCATATGTTTCTATTTTCTGGGACACATACTTCTGCCTGTTTCAGGATCTGAGGGTTTAAAAGGGCCTCTGTCCCAACCCAGAGTCCTGAAACGCTTTTTCGGAATGTTTCAGCGCTGTCTTGTTGAAAACTTTGCCAATTTCGATAAAATCAAGTCCAGATAGGGGTTTTCTCTTCTATTGACACTGTACACGCTTACACTTAAAATGATGCTTGATTTCCTTCAAGAAATCCTTCTGACAAACAAAACTTCCAGCCCTGTGCTGCCCTCAGGCAGGCAGGTGGGTTGCAATTGCAAAATCCCGGATCGAAACCCATGGCCCTGAATCAGGGCGGCCTCACTTCACCCTTTTGGACTTCACCCTTGCACCTTGCAAAGGAGCCTGACATGACCCTCTCACGCGAACAATTCCCTGCAGATTTCCGCTGGGGCAGCGCCACCAGCAGTTACCAGATCGAAGGCGCAGCTTTCACAGACGGCAAAGGAAAGAGCATCTGGGACACCTTTTCCCACACCCCTGGCAACATCAAAAATGCAGAAACCGGAGACGTTGCCTGCGACCACTACCACCTGTGGGAACAGGACCTGGATTTGATGCAGGATCTGGGCCTCAACAGTTACCGCTTCTCCATCTCCTGGCCGCGGGTGCTTCCTGAAGGACAGGGCCGGATCAATTCCAAAGGACTGGATTTCTATGACCGCCTGATTGATGGGTTGCTGCAAAGAAACATCGACCCTTTTGTGACCCTCTACCACTGGGATTTGCCGCAGGCCCTGCAGGACCAGGGAGGCTGGGTGAACCGGGACACCGCCCACCATTTCGCAGAATATGCCGATGTGGTCTCCCAGAAGCTGGGGGACCGGGTGTCGCACTGGATCACCCACAACGAGCCTTTCTGCACCAGCATGCTCGGACACCTGTTTGGTGTGCATGCTCCAGGCTTGCGGGACCAGAAATTTGCCTTGCAAGCTTTGCACCACGTGTACCTCTCGCATGGTCTGGCGGTCCCACTGCTGCGCAAAAACAGCAAACCAGACGCCCAGGTGGGCATCACCCTGAGTTTGCACCCGGTGTATCCTTTCAGCGACAGCCCGGAAGACCTCGCTGCTGTTCGCAGGCATGATGGTTTTCGCAACCGCTGGTTTCTGGATCCGCTGTATGGCAAGGGTTACCCCTGGGACACCTGGGCACTGTATGGAGATCAGGTTCCAGACGTGCAGGAAGGCGACCTGCAGACCATCGCTGCAAAAATGGACTTTCTGGGGGTCAATTATTACTACCGGGAAGTGGTGAAACACCAGACGGGTGCAGGGGTGTTTGAGGTGGAGGAGGTGCATCTGCCAGACGTGAAGCGCACCCACTTCGGCTGGGAGGTGTTCCCGGAGGGCCTGACCACCTTGCTGGAACGGGTGCATGCAGAGTACCGTCCCGAAAAACTCTACATCACCGAGAACGGTTCAACCTTTCAGGACGAGTGGGTGAATGGAAAAGTGCTGGACACCGACCGCCAGCAGTTTTTTGCAGCGCACCTTCAGGAGTGCTTGCAGGTGCTGCAAAAAGGCCTTCCCCTGAAGGGTTATTTTGCCTGGAGCCTGCTGGACAACTTCGAGTGGGCAGAGGGCTTTGACAAGCGCTTCGGGATGGTGCATGTGGATTTTGAAACCCAGAAACGCACCCTCAAGCACAGTGGAGAATGGTTCATGGATTTCCTGAGGGTGGGTGTGGTGCACTGACCTGAGCCTCGCTTTGACAGGCTGGACCCTGGTGGCCCGGCCTGTGTTGTGCTGTCTGCACAGACTTTCTGGAGATGGCGGCCCTGTCTGACCTGAGGATGCTTTGCAGAAAACAATCGGGTTATACTGAAAAGTAAGCGCATACAAATCTTCACACCCCGAAAGGACGGTTCTCCGTGAAACATCCGCTTTCTTTTGATTCTTCTCTGCAAGACCCGCTGGGATGGCAGGCCCTGAATGGCTGAAACCGTCACTGTGGAAATGGTGGCCCACGAAGCCAGGGTCTCCACGGCCACCGTATCTCGCATCATCAATGGCAGCGGGAAAGTCAGTGCCAGACGCAGAAAACAGGTGATGGACGCCATTGAGAAGCTGGGCTACCGCCCCAATTTGCTGGCCCAGTCTCTGGCCAGAGGGCAATCCATGAATGTCGGGGTGCTCACCCAGGACATGGCCTCGCCGTTCTTTGGGCAGATGCACCAGGGCATCGAGCAGGGGTTTCAGGGCAGTGGCTACCACCCCATTTTTGTCTCCGAAGAATGGCAGGATGACAAACAGCACGCTGCACTGGAGGTGCTGTTGTCCAGAAGGGTGGACGCACTGATCGTGCTGGGCGGCTACATCGAAGATGATGTGCTGCTCGAGCTTTCCGGGCAACTCCCCCTGGTGACAGTGGGCCGTGAAGTGAAAGGTCTGGAGGGTTCACTTTCCCTGGACAACGAACAGGGAGGATACCTTGCCACCCGGCATTTGCTGGACCTGGGGCACCGCCAGATTGCCTGCCTTGCTGGCCCGGACACCCACTACGACGCGGTGGACCGCATGGCAGGTTACCTGCGGGCCTTTCAGGAAAGTGACGTTCCTTTGCAAAGGGATCTGGTGATCGATGCCCTGTTCAGCGAGGAAGGCGGGGTGCGTGCCACCGAGCGTTTGCTGAAATCTGGCAAGCACTTCACAGCTGTTTTTGCCTGCAACGACCAGTCGGCCATCGGGGCGCAACTGGCCCTGCAACGCCATGGAAAGCGCATTCCACAGGATGTTTCAGTGGTGGGTTTTGATGACCTGCCCAGCAGTGCTTTTGTGTATCCACCCCTCACCACGGTGCGGCAGTCTGCCAAACTGCTGGGTCAGGCAGCAGCAGCAGCAGTGATCTGCAAACTGGAAGGAAAGACATTTGCACCTTCCAGACTGGAATTGAAACTGATGGTGCGGGAATCCACTGGACCGGTTTCCCACATGCCCACCCACACGTCCATTCCGCAACAGGTTGAGCAGCAAGTTGCAGGATCTTCCAGACCCAGAAAGGTGAGGCTGCGCATGGGATGAGCCGATTTGCCCCATAAATGTAGGCGCATACATTTGTTTCTGCAAGTCCGGCTTAAAATCTAGAATTGAAAAAACCCCGTCCAGACCTGCAAAAATTCTCCCGAGGGTTTCTGCAAATGCCCACTTTCAGCACCATCGTGCTCTGCACCGTCTTGACACTGCCGCCCAAACCCTGTACTTTTTGATTGAAGCACCTCACAAAACACCCATGACCCCACCGGGGCAGTGTTTTCCTGCACTGTACACCTCCAAGCAAACCTTCAAACCCTTCTTCAGGGACCTCATCCCATTGTGCTTTTGTTGCCCCCAAACCTCGCGTCTGGGCTGTACCTTCATGCCTTACCAGATGCATTTCTGCCTCAGGAGATTCCCATGCTCAACCCACTGAAAAGCGCCCTGGCCGTCCTCACCCTCTCCCTGACCCTCAGCAGCTGCACCCAGACCACCGTTCCCCCCGTGGTTCCAGAAATTCCCAGGGCCAGTGCCGTCAAGATGTGGCTGACCACCGGGGACCAGAGCAAACTGCTCAGCAGCGAACCCGAACTGCATTTCAGTCGGGACGGAGGCGAGACTTTCCCCACCATCACCGTGGACTCCAGCCACACCTACCAGCAAATGGAAGGGGTGGGGGCTGCTTTCACCGATTCCAGCGCTTACCTGATCTCCAAACTGCCTGCAGCAGACCAGCAGAAACTGCTGAAAGATCTGTTTGACCACCAGACCGGGGCCGGTTTTGATTACATGCGTCTCCCCATCGGGGCCAGTGATTTTTCCCTCAAGCATTACTCTTTCAATGACCTGGACAAAGGACAGACCGACCCGGAGCTGAAAAAATTCAGCATTGCCCACGATCAGGAATACATCATTCCGGTGATCAAGAGCACCCTGAGCATCAACAAGGACCTGAAGATCATGGCCTCCCCCTGGAGTGCTCCGGGCTGGATGAAAACCACCGACAGCCTGATCAAAGGGAGTCTGAAAGAGGAATTTTACGGCAGCTATGCCCATTACTTCGTGAAATTCATTCAGGCTTACCAGCAGGCAGGCATCAAGTTCGACGCTGTCACCCCCCAGAACGAACCCCACTATGAGCCTGACAACTACCCTGGCATGCGCATGGATGCTGCTGCTCAGGCAAAATTCGTCAGCCAGAACCTCTTTCCTGCCCTCAGGAATGCCGGGCTTGCCACCAAAATTCTGGGCTGGGACCACAACTGGGACCAGTGGAACTACCCGGTGGACCTGCTCAATGATGCTGCAGCCCGAAAAGCGCTGGATGGCGTTGCCTTCCACTGTTACGGTGGGGATGTGGCCGCCCAGAGCCAGGTGCACGACACCTTCCCGGGCAAGAGCATCTACTTCACGGAGTGCTCTGGGGGGTACTGGGCCAACAACTTCGGGGACAACCTGAAATGGAACGCCACCAACCTCCTGATTGGCGCACCCCGCAACTGGGCCAAAACCGTGCTGCTGTGGAACCTTGCACTGGACGAGAAAGGCGCACCCCACACTGGCGGCTGTGACAACTGCCGTGGCGTGGTGACCATCCGCTCGGACAACCAGCAAATCGAGAAAAACGTCGAGTATTACGTGCTGGGCCATTACGGCAAAGCCGTACGACCTGGCGCTTACCGCATCGACTCCAACACCTACAACACCCCCTCCAGTGGGCTGCAGTCGGTGGCCTTCCAGAACCCGGATGGCAGCAAAGCGCTGATCGCCCTCAACAACACCAGCGACAGCCTGACTTTTAAAGTGAAAGACCACGGGGCTTCTTTCTACACCACTTTGCCTGCTGGAGCCGTTGCCACCTTCAAATGGACCGGAGAGGACAGCGACACCCCTCCCCCACCCGCCCCTGCCAAAGACGCTTTCAAACGCGTTGAAGCCGAAGGGTTCAGCAGCATGAAGGGCATCGAAACCGAAGCCTGCTCAGACGAAGGGGCAGGACTGGATGTGGGGCACACCGACGATGGCGATTTTCTGGTCTTTGACCGCATCGACTTCGGGGCCAGTGGAGCCACCTCCGCCCAGTTCCGGGTGGCCAGCGGCTGGAACGGTGGAACCATCGAGGTGCACACCGACAGCGTGGATGGTCCAGTGATTGCCACCGCTCAGGTGGTCAACACGGGAGGCTGGCAGAACTGGCAGACCGTCACCGTTCCTGCCACTGCACCTGCTGGTGTGAAGAAAATTTACGTGGTGTTCAAGAAAGCCGAAGGCATCAACATCAACTGGTTCCAGTTCAGCAAGTAAGACCCCATCTCAGACAGACCCAGACAGACCCAGACAGAGGAGGGCTTTTGCAGCCTCCTCTGCTTTTCTGGATCACCCCGAAACCTCCTGCCAGCGCACCCTGCCCCGGCCCTGGTTCTTGGCCTGGTAAAGCTGCTGGTCTGCCTGCAAGATCAGGGCCTGACTGGACCCAGCGTCCGGGATCAGGCTGCTCACCCCCATGCTGAGGGTCACGTAAGAACGGATGCTGGAATCCAGGTGGGGGATCTGCAGTTCAAACATCTCCTGCATGATGCGCTCGGCCACCAGCAAGGCCCCTTTCAGGTCGGTGCCGGGCAGAATCACAGCAAACTCTTCACCACCGTAACGGGCCACGATGTCTCCACGCCGGACGCTGCGGGACAGGGCCTCTGCCACCTGTTTCAGGCAGCGGTCTCCTTCCAGGTGGCCGTAGCGGTCGTTGTATTTCTTGAAGAAATCCACATCGCACAGAATCATGCCGATGGGTTGCCCGCTGCGCTGGTGGTTGGCCCACAGTTTCTCCAGGTGGTCGTTGAAGGCCCCGCGGTTGTAAATCCCGGTGAGGCCGTCCAGCGAAGCGTGGCGCTGCAATTCCTCGTTGGCCCGCTGCAGGGCCTGCTCTGCCCAGACCCTTTCCTGGATTTCTTCGCGCAACTGGTGGGTGCGTTCATCCACCAGTTCTTCCAATCTGGTGGAGTAGTTGTGCAATTTCTGGGCCTGCTCAAATTGCTCCACTGCTTGCAGCACCGTTCTGCCCAGGGCCACATCATGAAAGTGGATGCTTTCCACGGGTCTGTACATCCAGTAGCCCAGCATGCGCTGCTCTGTGAGCAGGGGAACCACCACAGCATGCTGTTCCACCACGAACTGCATGCCATCCTCTGGCAGCAAGGACAGCAGGGGAAACTGTTCTTCCATTTCCGGAACACCCATGCCGTCCAGCAGCAAAAGCCGGGCCATGGGGACAGCCCCTTCCTCCTCGGGGTCCAGCAGCACCACCAGATGACCCACCCCGTTGTTGCTGAGGTACCAGCCGAGTTCCTGCTTGAATTCTGCAAGCCCATGGGCCGAGAACAGCCGGGGCTGTGAGGCCACACTGCGCACCGTGTGGTTGCGCTGGATGCCAATGGCATTGTGCACCGCTCCACTCAGCACCTGCTGCAATTGCTGGTAGCTGTGCAGGGCAGGCAAGGCAGGCACGTCTGGATGGGCACGCACCACCTGTTCAAAAGCCAGGGCCAGCAGGTGTTCCCACTTCTCTGCTTCCTCATCCAGGTGGCTCTGGTGCTGCAGAAGTTGCTTCCAGTGTTGCAAACCGCCCAGAGGGTTTCCAGAACGGAGGGCTTCGGTCAAGACCATTTGCAAGGGCTGCAGATGGGATTGCAGTTGCGGGTCCACCTGTTGCAACGCGGCATTCTGGGAGGGGATGTGCCCGCAGGATTCCCGCACCACCAGTTCGGTGGGCACCCAGAAGATGTCCTGCACCTGCTGACCCTTCAGCTGGTCCAGCACCAGCCGGGCCAGGGCTTCTCCCTGCTCCACGAAGGGCTGCCGGACGGTGGTCAGGGCCGGGGTGAGGCCCCGGAAATGCTCGCTGTCATCGAAGCCCACCACCGCGACATCCTGCGGCACCTGAATCCCGTGCTGGGTCAGCACCCCGATGGTGGCTGCGGCCATTTCATCGTTGGCACACACCACAGCATCAAAATCCCTGCGCTGCTGCAACAACTCCTGCAGGGCATCACAGGTGGCCTGAAAAGAGAACCCTCCATCCAGCACGAAGTCTTCCTGCACTTCAAGCCCATGTTCCTGCAGGCTGCTGCAAAACACCTCTTCCCGCACTTCTGAATCTGCATTGCCCACAATGCCCCGCACAAAAACCAGCCGTTTCTTCTCCTGCTGGACGATCAGGTGCTCCATCATTTGCCGCATGCCACTGCGGTTGTCCACCATCACGGTGGGAATGCCTTCCAGAACGCGACCCAGACCCGCACGGGGAAGGTGCCGGAAAGGATTCAGCAAGAGGTGCAACTGTTCATCGCTGGCATGCGCTCCGATCACCACGGTCATGGCAATCACCGCCAGATGCTGGTCAGGATGGATCAGGGCCTGAAAATCCCGCGCTGCCGGGTACTCCGGTTCGTGCAGGTCCTGATGAAGATACACCGTGGTGGTGATTCCGTGGTGGTCCAGCACGTTGCGGATGCCTGCCAGCACGGCCTTCTGGTAGGGGTGGAGTTCATTGGTCAAGACGGCCACACTTCTGGGAGGATCCATGAAACACCTCGGGGCAAAAAACAACTTGCCTCACAGTGTATCGGGTGAACCCTTACAGGTTTTGTTCAGGGACCATGCAGCAGATCACAAAAAGACAGAGGAGAATTCCCCTCTGTCTGGTGGGCCTGCAAGCTCATTTCCCGAACTGGAACCAGTTCACATTGAAAGCGGTGCTCTGTGGGAACACCACATAGAGTTTCTGGACACCTTTGCTGACTTTGGCAGGAACAGTGACGGTTTGCCAGTTCTGCCAGCCTCCCGTGCCAGGCACTTCTGCTGTAGCAATCACGGGACCATCCAGACTGCCCTCCCGGAATTCGATCGTGCCTCCCTGGTTGGCACTGGCCACCCGCACGCTCACGGTTTTGGCACTGCCGTCCTGGAAGTCCACCTGATCGAACACCAGATGATCCCCACTGTCGATCCAGCCAATGTCCTGGCCCAGTCCTTCGTCTGTGCAGCCTTCTTTCTGCACCCCTTTCATGCTGCTGTAATTCTCGGCCTCAATGCGTTTATAGGCGTTTCTGGGCGGCGCTGTGGGAGGGGTGGGGACAGGATTGTCGCTGCCAGATCCGCTCCATTTGAAGGTGGCCAGTGAACCTGCAGGGAGGGTGGCGTAAAAGCTGGAGTTGTGCTCTTTGACTTTGAACAGCTGGGCGTCGCTGCTGGCATTCAGCACGATCAGCACCTTGCTGCCGTCGGGGTTTTTGAAGGCCACGCTTTCCAGCTCCGAGGGCACCGGCAGGTTGTAGGTGGCAGAATCAATCCGCACCGCACCTGGACGCACCGCCTTGCCATAATGCCCAAACACGTAGTAATCCACGTAGGGCTTCACCTCTCCAGTGGTCTGGTCAATGGAAATCAGGCCTGCACAGGTCCCGCATCCGCCAGCGTGGGGGTTGCCGTTGGGATCAAGGGCCAGGCCCCACATCACCACGGTTTTGGCCCAGTTGCGCGGTGCCCCGATGATCAGGTTGCTGGCCACCCATTTGATGTTCTCTGCAAAACCGGGACGCCAGGTGCCCCCGGAGCATTCTGTGAAGTAAATGCCCTTGTCGGGGTGGCTGTCGTGGGTCTGGGTCATGGCGGATTTGTCTCCACCATAGCAGTGCCAGGCCGTTCCAGCGATGTATTTGCGGGCTCCAGGATCGCTCAGGACCTGGTTGGCATAATCGTAGTTGTCCCAGTTGAAATCCCAGGCCAGGATTTTGCTGTTGATTTTCTGCTGCTCAAAGAGCGGCCCGAGGTGGTCCCGGATGATCTGCACTTTCTCCTGGGCACTGATCCTCATGCCGGGGTAATTGTCGGGTTCCAGCTGGGGTTCGTTCTGCAGGGTGATGGCATCAATGGCAATGCCATGTTGCCCGTAAGCCTGAATGAACTTCACAAAGTAATTGGAGAACGCACCGTAAAACTCTGGCCTGAGGCTGCCCTTGATCATGCTTCCCGTGGTTTTCATCCAGCCGGGAGGGCTCCAGGGGGAAGCCATGAACTTGAGGTTTTTGTTGATGGCCTGCGCTTCTTTGATGACTGGAATGATGTATTCCTCATCGTGCGCAATGCTGAATTTTTTCAGCTCTGGGTCGGTTTCACCTGCGGGCAGGTCATCGTAGCTGTAGTGGCTGAGGGCCAGATCGGTGCCGCCCATAGGGATGCGGGTGTAATCCAGACCGATGCCTTTCTCGGCATCAAAGAGCATTTCCAGTGCGGCTTTGCGCTGCGCTGCACTGAGTTTTTTCTGCAACAGCCAGGTGCTGGAGTCGGTGAAGGCTGCCCCCACCCCTTCCATTTGCTGGTAGGTGCGCCCTTCATCCACGGTGATGGTGGGATACATTTCCCCACCGTCCTGGGCAAAACTGAGCGCACTTTCTGCAGAGAGCAGTTTGCTCTGGTCCGGGGTGGTCAGCCATTCCTGCACCGGTCCAGCTCTGGGTGTGGGCACAGTGGGATTGGGCACAGCAACAGCAGCACAGGACGTGATGAGGGAACAGCTGATCATGAGCAGAGCAGTGTGTCTGAAAGTCATGGGGGCTCCTTGGGAATGAGGTTTGTACGGTCATTATTGTGGATTTTCCGAATGGTAACGTGTACACATTTATACAAGGCACCATTCCCGTCCAAAAAGCAAAAATTTCTGTTTCCCTCAAGACATCTCCAGATGAACCATATTGGAAGTCACCAAAAGGTCCAGAAACAAACCTTTTCTGGGTGGTGGTTTTTGGGTTCAGGTGATGGTCACGTTTTCCAGAACTGAAACTGCAGCTTCACCTGAAAAGCCTGCAACAAAAAAGACCAGCATGGCTGGCCCTCTTTGCACACGTTCTGCTGTCAGCGCTGCAATTTGCGGGTGGATTTGCGCACCACCAGTTCATTGGAGAACACTGGCATCACAAAGCGCGACTTGCCCAGCAAACTGAGGGTGAGTTTCGCTGCTGTGACGCCCATCTTGTGGGCAGGCTGTCTCACCGTGGTCAGGGGCGGAACGGCATAACGGGACACCGTCAGATCGTCATAACCCACCACCGAAACAGCTTCAGGCACCATCAGGCCATGCTGGTGGAGGGCCAGACGGGCACCAAAGGCCATCTGGTCGTTCCCCGCAAACACCGCAGTGAACTGCACCTCCTGCTGGATCAGCCTGTCCACAGCCTGAACCCCGGATTCCTCGGTGAAATTTCCCTCCACCACCCATTCGGGTTGCACTTCGATGCCCGCTTCCTGCATGGCCTGGCGGTATCCCTGCAGGCGGTCCCTGGCATCAAACTGGTGCGGGGAAAGCTGGTACCCGGTGATGTGCACGATCTTGCGGTGCCCCAGGTCCAGCAGGTGTCTGGTGGCGAGATACCCACCCCGCACGTTGTCCACATGCAGGCAACGTTTTTCCAGACCGGGCACTTCACGGGCCACCACCACCAGCGGCAATTTCTCGGAGAGCCGGATCAAATCTTCGTCTGGCACATCTCCAGACACCACAATCAGGGCGTCCACCCTTCTGGAGATCAGCACCTGCAGGGCGGCCCTTTCCTTCTCGGTGGACCAGAAACCGTGGGCAAAGAGCGGCTGGTAGGTGGTGTTCTGCAGACCATCGGTGATGCCGTTGAGGATGTCCCCATAAAACGGAGCGGTGCTGTGCTGTGTGAGGATGCCAATCACCGAGGAGCGCCCCCGCACCAGTTCCTGGGCCACCACGTTGGGCTGGTAGTTCAGCTTCTCGATGGCCGCTTCAATGCGTTCACGGGTTTCCTGGGCCACAGGTCCGGTGTTGTTGAGCACGCGAGAAATGGTGGCGGTGGACACTCCAGCCTCACGGGCGACGTCTTTGACGGTGATGAATTGAGCCATGGCGTTGCCTTTCTCTTGCCTTTCTGGATCTGGTTCTGCTGCAACAGGTGAACACGTGTACAGTCAAGATTGTAGCCGATTTCCCGTCCCAGCACAGCCCTTTCTGGCATTCCCCTCAATTTCAGCAATCTGCTCCTTCCTGCAGCACTTCGATCTGCAACACCTGGGCCGGGGAAATGGCTGCACCCCGTCCGTCGAAATGCAAGTTGTGTGCAGGGGTCATCTCCAGGCCCTGCACCTGCCCATACACCCAGTACACCGCTTTCACCCAGGCGGCTTTGCTGGTGCCCGGGGTCCAGAATTTCACCACACAGGGCCGGGTGATCTGTCGGTATGTGGCCAGCACATCCACCCCATACGTGCCCTGAAAACACCTGCACAGATCCAGCACGGTTTCCGGAGCCTGCAGAAAATCCGGGTTGCCGTACACGCCTGGCTGAAAGGCAGCTTCCCGCAGCAGCATGCCAGACGGTCCCCACTGGGTGCGGTCCTGCATTTTCTGCTCGTGCAACCAGCGCAGGTGGTGGTGCCCCAGGGTGCGCTGGAAAGTGCTCCAGGCCCTGGGGTTCACATGGGGTCGGGCACAGCGTTCCAGCACCTCCCACAGTTCAGGGAGCACCTGACCGAGGGGCAGCAACCCTCTGGAATACCCTGCAGGGTCAGCCGTGCGTGTGAGGTGATGCCAGCAGGTTCCCTGGCTCCAGGGCCGGATGGGGTACCTCCTTTTCAATTCACTCCACAGGGCTTCATCAGGAGGGGCAAACTGCAGGCTTTTGCGGGAATGAATCTGGCGCGGAGCAATGTCCTGAAGGATGTCCAGCAGCACTGCTCTGGGAATTTGCAGGCCAGAACTGAGCGACTGCAGGGCTGTGGGCAAATCGCGGCAATCCAGCAAAGCTTCTTTTTCCGGTTGCTGTCCGGTGCGGGCCGGATGCAGCAGGGTCATGGGGTGGCCTCCAGCTGGAACAGGTGCAGTTTCAGACGGCGGGCCAGCATCTGGCAGGCCAGCACACCCCGGTGGCTGTGCCCATAGGCATTGAGCAGGGGGGAATACACCGCAATACCCAGTTTTCCCGGACTGGCGGCCATCAAACCTCCACTGACCCCACTTTTGGCGGGAAGGCCCACCTTGCAGGCCCACTCTCCTGCGCTGTTGTACATGCCGCAACTGAACATCACGCTGAGCACCTGTCGGACCACGCCTTTGGGCAAGGCCTGCAGGGTTTGACCTGGAATTTTTCCGCCCAGGGCCAGGGTGGCCGCCAGTCTGGAGAGGTCCTGCACCTGCACTTGCAAGGCACACTGCTGCAAATACAGCCTGAGGATCTGTTCGGGGTCCTGCTGCACCATGCCCAGGTTGTGCATCAGGTGCACGATGGCCCGGTTGCGGTGGGCGGTGCGGTTTTCCGAGGTGAAGACCCGGGCATCTGTGGGCAGGTCACGCCCCAGGATCTGTTGAAACAGGTTTTGAAGCTGCTGCAGGGCATGTGCTCCATGCCTTTCCAGCAGCAAACTGCTGATGGCCAGCGCACCGGCATTGACCATGGGGTTGTCGGGTCTGAATTTGCCTTCGTCCAGCCGGATGGAATTGAAACCATCTCCGCTGGGTTCGGTGTTCACCACGCCTTCCACGGCGTCCTGACCACAGGTCTGCAGGGCCAGTGCATATCCAAAAGGCTTGGAGAGGGATTGCAGGGTGAAACGGGCCTCGCAGTCTCCCACCTGCAGGGTTTGACCGCTTTTCAGGGTCACACTGAGGGCAAAATGGGCAGGGTTGGCCTGCGACAGTTCTGGAATGTAATCTGGCAGCGATCCTGCAGCATCGTGCCTGAGGATGTTGTAAACGTGCTGCAGGTGGTGCATGAGGTGCTCTGGGGTCAGGGTCTGGTCTGGATTTGCGGAAGCAGGTTCAGTCATGGTTTCGGTCATGGTCAGGGCAAGGGCAGGGGTTCACCCACTGGAACACAGGGGTGCGAAGTCAGCAGCTGGAATTTTCAGGAATGACGGGAAATGACAGAGCCCTTCTGGCTGTTTAGCGCCAGAATCCGGAGGCAAAAGCTGGAATGCTAGACTGGATGCATGTCTGTGGCTGCAGTTGCTGAGCGCTTTCCTTTTTTGCTGTCTCCTTTCTGGCTGAATGTCTGGAGGTCCATCGGGGACCCGTGTGCAATGTCTGGATGGATTCAATATACTGCTGTGGTTCGGTGAGCGCTACAATGGACCATTCAACGGACCACAACTCTGAACCCGATTCAAGCATTCCCATTCTTGAACGGCCTTTTCATTTGCTGACCTTCTTCAATGCAGCACATCCCAGCTGGACGCTTTCTGCTCTGGCACGGGAAAGTGGGCTTCCCAAAGCCAGCTGTCTGCGCTCCATCCGGGTGCTGGAAAAATACCGCTTCCTGCGTCGTGAAGGAGACGAGTACCGTCTGGGATCGCAATTCATCCGACTGGGGGCCTTTGTGCAGGAAAGCTCCCCCTCACGGGCCATTGCCCTTCCCTATCTGGAAAAACTGCGCAACACCACAGGGCACACCAGCCAGTGGGCCGTTCTGGATGGCAGCGAAGGGGTCTACACCGAAGTGGTGCAGGCCCAGGCGGGCCTCAGGCTGTACATTGTTCCCGGACAGCGGGTGCAACTGTACTGCGGCGCATCTGCCAGACTGCTTCTGGCTTTTGCCCCCAACAGCGTGCGGGAAGCCAACTTTCAGGCCCCACACCACCGCTACACCCACACCACCCCCACCTCGCTGGAAGAACTGAAAACCCTGGACACCCTCACCCAGAAAACCTGGATGTCTGCCAGTTTTGGAGAAGTGGTGGAGCACTCGGTGGAACTGGCCGC
This sequence comes from Deinococcus roseus, assembly GCF_014646895.1. NCBI lineage: Bacteria > Thermotogati > Deinococcota > Deinococci > Deinococcales > Deinococcaceae > Deinococcus > Deinococcus roseus. The sequence goes on along the minus strand of NZ_BMOD01000037.1, from coordinate 22,577 downwards.
CCCGGTGTTCGGGGCCAATGGGCATTTTCTGGCTGCCATCAGCATTGGAGCCGCCAGCACCGCCTACCCGACAGCAGAGCCCCTGAAACGCGACCTGGCCCTGCTGAACGACACCGCCAGGGCCCTCTCACAGGACCTGGGGTACAGCCAGCCCTGGCTGGGAGACCCTGATTTTTTCCTGACCATGCTCAGGGGCATGCAGTTGTTGCCCCATGTGATTCAGTGATTCAAGGATTCAAGGATTCAAGCCTTCGAGAACCAGACTCCTGATGACATCTCATGCTGAAAGGACACCAGAAACATGGACAGAGCATTCATTGAAGTGCACGGTGCAAAAGAAAACAACCTGAAAAACGTGTCCCTGAACATCCCCAAAGGGAAAATCACGGTGTTCACCGGGGTTTCCGGTTCAGGCAAATCCTCGCTGGTCTTTGACACCATCGCAGCAGAGGCCCAGAGGCAACTCAACGAGACCTTCACGGCCTTTGTGCAGGGTTTCCTGCCCCATTATGGGCAACCCGATGTGGAGCGCATCGAGCACCTCAATGCCCCCATCATCATTGATCAGAAACGGGTGGGAGGTGGGTCCAGGTCCACGGTGGGCACCTACACCGACATTGCTTCCTTTTTGAGGGTGCTGTTTTCACGGGTGGGACAACCTTACGTGGGGGCGGCTTTCGCCTTTTCCTTCAACACCCCGCAAGGCATGTGCCCGGAGTGTGAAGGCATCGGAAAAACCGTGCAGATCGACCTGGAGAAATTTCTGGACCGCAGCAAATCCCTGAACGAAGGGGCACTCCTCCACCCGGATTTCAAGGTGGGCAAGTGGATGTGGAAAGTCTACGCCCAGTCCGGTTTTTTTGACAACGACAAACCCATTGCGCAGTACACCGATGAGGAAATGCACCTCCTGTTGCATGGTGCAGGAGGCCGCAAAGTCTCCTTTTCGGATTTCAACCTGACCTATCTGGGTCTGCTGGAGCGCTTCACCAGGAAAGACAGTGCCTCCATGTCCGAGCGCAACCGGGCCATTTTTGAGCAGTTCACCACCACCCTGACCTGTCCGGTGTGCCAGGGGGCCAGACTGAGCGAGGCCGCCCTGAATTGCCGCATTGAGGGGCGCAACATTGCAGAACTCTCTGATCTGGAGAGCACCGAACTGGTGAAGTTCCTCAAAAACCTCAGCGATCCGGCAGCGAGCCGGGTGGCCTCCAAACTCATCGAACGCCTGGAGCACCTGGTGGACATCGGTCTGGGTTACCTGAGCCTGAGCCGGGAAACCACCACCCTTTCTGGAGGGGAATCCCAGCGGGTCAAGATGGTGCGCCACCTCGGGAACAGCCTCACAGACATGCTTTACATCCTGGACGAACCCAGCGTGGGATTGCATGCGAGGGATGTGGGCCGCCTGAATGGCCTGCTGCACAAATTGCGTGACAAGGGCAACACCGTGCTGGTGGTGGAGCACGACCCGGATGTCATTGCCATTGCAGACCACATTGTGGACATGGGACCCGGAGCAGGCACCCACGGGGGTGAGGTGGTCTTCGAGGGCGCGTACCCGGAACTCAAGCATTCGGGCACGCTCACCGGGCGTTTCCTGAGCCAGCACCTGCCCATCAAAGAGAATGTGCGTTCTCCGAAAGGCTGGATGGCCATCGAACATGCCACCCTGCACAACCTCAAGGATGTGGGTGTGCAGATCCCCACCGGGGTGCTGACCGTGGTGACGGGGGTGGCTGGATCCGGGAAAAGCACCCTAATCAACGACATTTTCACAGAACAGCACCCTGGCGCTGTGGTGATTGACCAGTCCCGCATTGGGGCCAATGTGCGGTCTGCGCCTGCCACCTACACCGGCATCATGGACGAGATCCGCAAAACCTTTGCGAAAACCAACAATGTGAATCCGTCGCTGTTCAGCTTCAACTCGGAGGGCAGTTGTCCCAACTGCAACGGTCTGGGTGTGATTTACACCGATCTGGCCTTCATGGAGGGCATATCCAGCCCCTGTGAAGTCTGCGAGGGAAAACGCTACAAACCCGAAGTGCTGACCCACCTGCTGCGCGGCAAAAACATCAGCGAGGTGCTGGACATGACCGCCGAAGAAGCGCTGGAGTTTTTCACCGAGAAGAAGATCAAAGCAGTCTTGCAGGCCCTCAACGATGTGGGCCTCTCCTACCTGAAACTGGGCCAGCCGCTTTCCACCGTCTCTGGCGGTGAAGGACAACGCCTGAAACTCGCCACCGAACTGCACAAACAGGGCAGCATTTACGTGATGGACGAACCCACCACGGGCCTGCACCTTTCAGACATCGGGCTCCTGATGAAAATCATTGACCGTCTGGTGGACAGCGGAAACACCGTGGTCCTGATCGAGCACCATCTGGACGTGATCCGTCAGGCCGACTGGATCATCGATCTGGGGCCAGAGGGGGGAAGTGCTGGAGGGGAAGTGCTGTACAGCGGTCCTCCTGCTGGGCTGGTGCAGGAATCCCGTTCCATCACCGCACGTCACCTGTAACGAAAGAACATGCAGAAATGGTCCAGGATTTACCTCTGGGCCATTTCTGGGTTTTGGGCATCGAAGCGCTCACGGGCCTGCTGGATGTCTGTGCGATGGGACTGCGCCCAGTCAAAAATGCCTTTCACAGGCCCGATCAGGGTGTGCCCCAGTTCGGTCAGCTGGTATTCCACACTGGGCGGGTTGGTGGGGTAAACGGTGCGCTGGACCAGCCCGTCCCGTTCCAGGTTTCTGAGGGTCAGGGTCAGCATGCGCTGGGAGACCCCATCGATGCTGCGTTTCAGCTTATTGAAGCGCAGGGGTCCCTGGTAAAGCTGACCGATGGCACACAAACTCCACTTGTCGCCAATGCGGCTCAGCACCTCCAGCAAACTGGGGCACTGCGGAGAGGCATGAAGGTCTGTCAGAGGTGTGGAAGTTTCAACAAAGGATTCAGCAGGGGTTTCAGGGCTGTCACCAGGGAACATGGATGTGCCTCCTTGTCAGGCTTGATGCCAGTCATCATACTGTACCTGGGAACAAAAAGTAACCACCCCTGGAGGTTTCACATGTCCATCCAACCCCCCCTCAAAACCGCCCTGGTCACCGGAGGCACCTCTGGCATTGGTCGGGCCACCGCAGAAGGACTGGCCCGCAATGGCTTTCAGGTGATCCTGACCGGCAGAGAAAGAAGCCGCGCCGAAGAAACTGTAAAACAGCTGCAGCAGCATACCAGAAACCCGCACATCTCTTACCTGCTGGCAGACCTGAGCCTCACCTCGGAAGTGCAAAGGCTGGGTGCAGAGGTCCTGAACCGCCACAACACACTGGATGTTCTCATCAACAACGCCGGGGGCAATTTTTCCACCCGTCAGGTCACCCCGGAAGGCTTTGAATCCACCTGGGCGCTCAACCATCTGGCTTACGCTGGACTGACTTTCAAATTGCTGCCTTTGTTGCAGCAAGGCTCCCACAAGCGCATCGTCAATGTGGCCTCCGGGTGGTATGCCCGCAACCTGCCCTGGTTTGATTTGCAGGGCGAAAAGCGCTACAACGTGGGGCTGGCTTATGTGCAGTCCAAACTCGCCAACATCCTGTTCACCTATGCGCTGGCCCGGCGTTTGCAGGGCACCGGCATCACCGTCAATGCCGTCAATCCGGGCATTGTGGACACCGGCATCGGGCGCAACAACACCGGAGTGGTGCGCTTTCTGCACACCGTGCTGATGAAACCCCTCAAGCGCACTCCGGAGCAGGGAGCTTACCCATCCTTGCACCTCGCCACTGCAGCAGAAGTGGCCGGTCTGACCGGGCAGTTCTTCGACAAAACCCAGTTCAGAAGAACCGCAGCTTTCACGTATGACCTGGCCCTGCAAGACCGCCTGTGGCAGGTGGCCCTGGAGCATCTGGGCTTGCAGGAAGCGGAGATGGCTGATTTTCTGGCAGGCAACATCCAGCCTGTTCAGAAAAGAACGGGCAAGCCAGCAACTGCTTAACTGATATTTGCACTGTGCTCTGTGTTGCAACAAAGGGTGCTTTCAACACTTTTTGAGGTGCAGCAGCCCCTGTGAAACCTATCCAGGGAAAGCCGTTTGGAACATGATGCAGGGTGTGTTTTACAAGAGGGGAAGCATCAAGAATGTGCACTGTCCAGTACCTGTATTCAGGTGACCTTTTGAGCTTCATCCATCACCCAGATCAGCTTCTCTCACTTCACCAGGCCTTCAATCTTCGGCAGCAGATTCTCTCCAGTCTGTTTGGTGACCAGGACGATTTTGTTGATGGTGCAGGTCAAAATCAGGGCTTCAAGGATCGTTTCTCTGGCATTTCCAGCGGTCCAGGTGGCACCTGGAACCCATGATCCGGGCATCCTGTGGTGCCCCATTTCGCAGTTACACCACAGACCATCCATTCAGATTCACAGGTCAACCAGCTGGTTTTTGGGCCGTAGCCATCTGGACCCTCCCGACCAAAGCAAGTTACCCGCCACACCCACTCACCATCCTGGGGATCCAGGATCCTCTCAGCAAACAACCGGAAAAATGGACTTCACGTCCCTACCCTTTGAAACTTCTGGGTGATCGTCATGTTCTTTAGAAAGGCAGGGTTGATTTCAGCCCATTCGTGCACCTGCAGTGCCTTTATTCCTGGGTGGAATCGTCTTTGTTGGCCGCCAGCAATCCAAGAATGCGAGCCTGCCCAGCCGCATTCACATCAGGATGCTCCAGGGCCTGCTGATCCCACATCAACTCGTCGGTGCCATCGCTGGAGATGCGCTCCACACCCAGACCTTGCTCATGGCGTTCTTGAACGACTTTGCTGAGGCTGTGAATTTTCTTCATCTGTTTCTCCTGCTTTCAGGACAGGCTGCAGCGTGGCATCTCAGGCCACGGGTCCGCTGATCTTTGTAGCTCAACCGAAGGTAAACACAAGCTCTCAAGACAGAAACTTAAAATGATGACTGGGCCCCAAACCCATTTGACCACAAAAACCTTCGCCTGTAGGTGCGAAGGAACCTCTACTCACCTTCGCCACCAACCTGGCCTGCAAGCCTACGAACCGCTCCCTGCCCGCACCCTCGCCAGCCATCTTGGAGCCGAGTTCTTCACCCCCGAATCTCCTCACCACTCTACAAGAAGACCCCGGAAAACACCTGCCAGTGGTCTGCCCTGTTGGTCTCCCATGAGCCTCCCTTGATCCTTCATCGCCCCCACCATTCCCCGCAGCATCATGCACGAACCCACCCACCTCCTGCTCAAACGCCTTCCAACCACCCCAACCAGAAACACGAAAAAGAAGCCCAGAAAATCGGTGCCTGTCTGCCACTCCCCAGGCACGCCCTGCTCTGGGCCACCCTGCAAAACATGTCCCTGCAGGCCATTGCAGACCGTTGTATGTGCAGCATTGAGCTGGTTTACTTTCGCTGCAACCTCACCAGGATCCACCCAGAGTAAACAACAGAAGCGACAGGATACGACACCACGAGCAGTTTCAGCCACAGAGCACTCACCCAGGACATTCTCTAAAGGCAAAAACGACCACTCTCTCAGGGAATTCCCTGACCTGCAGGGAAAAATCGCAATCAGATGTAGGCACAACCTTCAACTTCACCCTGGGCCCTGTGGCTTGATCAGCCCCCCATACGGGACATGATCGATGTACCAAAGCTCACATCCAATAGCGGTTTTCAGACCAGAGAAGGGTGTTCACTTGCCCGTGTACCAGCCACCCCAGACTGGAAGACCCATGATCTCGCCCTTCTTTCCAAACCCCTCTAGAACAATCTGGCAAATCACCCGGGTTGCTCGCCTTTCAGAAGAACCCTGAGCTGTTCAATGAAACCCGTCATCTCCAGGCGTCCTTCTACTAAGGTGGCCTTTGGTGCAATTCCTTTAAGTCCACGCGTGCCAGGTGGGACTTCAGCCCGATGATCAAGCCAGATTTCAGCTGCTGGTGCTGCTCCTGCGGGGGTTTGCAAATCGAGGTCAGCCTTGGCACGGGTTCAGGAGGCTGGATTCTTCACCAGTTGCATCAGGATGCTGGGGTCCTGAATCAGGTGGTCCCGGGCCAGCAAAAGCACTTTGGAGATCACCTCTGCCGTTTTGGGGTCTCCTTCCATGAACGGCAAGAAGACGCGTCCCTGCTGCTGAACTGGCACCGGTACAATGCACACGGCCCCTCCGGGCTGGCGGTGCACGGTGGCCGACCCCAGGTGCACCGTGTACTTGCCATGGTGCCCCTGAATGGTGGCATGCTTTGCATCCACCTGCACATTGTGGAGGCGAAGCAGAAGGAGCGTTTCCCTGAGCAGATCGCCCCGCATCTGCATTGTGGGCACCCCGATTTCAGGTTCCACCCTTCCTGCGTGGGCAATGCTGACCACCAGGTCCACGTCGCGCAGGGTTTCACTGAAAAGTCTGGGAGGCACATGGTCCAGCAACAGGGGTTCCGGGCATCCCCAGGGGTCCTGCACCGTAAACCACACCTCTCCGGTGATCTTTTGTGGTCCCATCAGGGTGGCCCCGTGCCTTTCCTCAAGTTCCAGCCAGGCACTGATGCCCTCATCCACAAAGGTTTTGCGATAGCCCTGGTCTGGGATGCTGACCCAGTTGCGACCTTGCAGCAAAGCCCTGGCCTGATCAGGTTTCACCTGCTGACCAGCGAAGCGGCCACTGCGCTCCTGACCTTGCTCTGCAGGGGTCAGCAGGTAAAGTTCACGGAACACCTGCTTGAAAGGCTGCTGCAGCTCTTGCTGAAACAGCCACTGCTGCCATGCCCGCCATCCTCCAGATTGCAGCAGGTCATGGGGATGCGCAATGCGCCAGGCATCATCCACCTGCACAGGATTGCCGTGCAGGTCCCTGGCCCCACCCGCTCCAAACACCGCCAGGCTCTGCCCTGCTCCAATCCACACCAGGCTGCGCAGCAACGGCCCCAGAGACGGATGCAAGGTGAGGGCAGAGATCTGCTTTCCGGGGAAAAAATCACCCCGCAGCATGGCTTTCTCCAGGGCCAGTCGGGTGCGGCTGCGCTGTTCTTTCAGGTCTTCCAGGGCCTCCAGGATTTCGGCCACTTCGGGACGTTTGCGCAGGGCGGCTGGGATGGCTTTGAGCACCTTGCCGTTTTTCTCGGTTTCGATGAAAGGGGTGCCGTCCGGCTTCACCTGCAAGGTGAGGGTGACCCCATCGTGGACGCGTTGCAGGCCTGTCAGGTGGTCTGCTGCCTGAACCTCCAGATGCCACATCAGGTGCTCTGCGTCCAGGAAACCCGACAACCGGGCAAGGTTTTGCAGGGCCATTCGCACAGCCTGCCCCTCGCTGGCCTGCTTTTGTGCCCCGAACTGGCGGCTTGCTTTGAGGAAGCGCTGCAACACCCCGTACCGTGAGAGCAACTGGGACGGTGACGTCACAGGCAACAGGCCGAGCGCACGCACGGCGTTCTGGTCCCGCTTTTCCTCAATGGCCGCCTGCACCTCTTCGAGGGTGGCCTGCCCCATCAAAGCCCGGGCGTACAGTTCGGCCCGTTTGCGGGCGGTGGTGGCCGACAGGTACAGGGTGGCTTTCTGCAACCGGGAAAAACGCTCTTCTCCCAGCTGTCCCAGCACCTGCCTGAACCACTGCACGTCCACCCCGCCCAGCAACAGTTCTTCTGCAGTCAGCGAGGTGCGCTGTGCCACCTCGGCTTCCCAGTGTTCACGGGCCTGGTGGTCGGAGAAACTGGTGTTTTCCTGGGTGTGGGCATGCAGCCAGTACACCGCACTGGCCAGACCTGTCCAGAGGAGGTGCTTTTCGACAAACATGGCCCACTGGGGGGCATACACCGCAAGTTCCAGAAGACGGTCTGAAGAAAGCCTGTGCTGTGCCACCAAATGACCGAACTGCTCCGGGGTGTCCTGGGGAGCCGGAAAAGACACCCGGATCAGGCGGCTGAACACCGCCGCTTTGCTGTCTGCGGAATGTTTTTGCACTTTTCCACGCACCATGGGGGTTTTGCCCAGCAGAGAGAGCATTTTCAGGGTGTGCCGGGCCCCTTCAATGGTCTGCAGGTTCAGGGCCAGAGGGGTGGCCACCGTGGGCGGTTCACTGCGCGCGGTTTCCACTTCCAGGATGCGGTCTTGCAGCCTGAGCACCAGCGCACGCAGCACCTGATCTTGTGGGGTTTGTGAGGGGTGTTTGGGCCGAGTGGTCAGTGCACCCAGCGCATGGTACCAGCTGCCCTCCTGTTGAAAGGCCAGACGCAACAGGTCGTTTTCGGTGGCCAGACCCTGTTTCCAGGCCCGAAAAGCCAGGGGCAAGTCCTGAGGCACCCAGGGGCCAGGCCAGCACAACAGCTTCCAGAGCCTCTCAACCTGCGTCTCAGTGAGGGTGGCTGCACGAAAATCCAGGGCGTGCAGGTGCCGCTGGTAATCCGCGTGCACCCACCGTGGGTTGGTCCACACCTTTTCACCCGTGGAATGGCCTTCCTGACGCCTGGGTTGAATCAGCTGCAGGTGGCTTTCCAGAGCATCCAGCAGGAATTCTGACCCAGAGGGGTGCAGGCCTTCTTCCATCAACCCCCGGAACAGGCGGCTCAGAAAGTCTTTCCTGGTTTGCAGGTGTTCCAGACGGGGCAGGCTGGAAAGCAGAACTGCAGGGGGATGGTAAGTTGCCTCGTGATGGGTCAAAACCTCGAACATCCACAGCAGCTGGGTGAGGTCATGGTCTTGCGGCTCTGGACGGTCTTGCCACCACTGCTCCACCAGTCCTGAGAGGGCCAGCGCCACGGATTCTGTGCCAAAGACATTCCTGTCCCTTTCCAGGATGTGCCTGAGGGGAAGCATTTGCTCTCCATCGTAGGTGTGCATCTGGAACAGGGTGTGCTGGCGCTCCAGCAGCAGGGCATCAAGGGCCAGCAGGTGGTCATACAGCCGCCTGCTGGCGTAATCCCGCTCCACCCAGTGGGGTTCTCTGGGGACTGGAAAGGCATGCACATCCAAAAGTCCCAGACCATTTTCCAGGGTGTAGGTGGGGGCCGCCTCCTGGAAAAGCTGGAACAACTGTGCCTCTGCGGCATTGATGGGGGTGAAGTCTTTTCTGAGGTCTTGCAGCAACGCCAGCACACCCAGGGCCTTCTGGTGCTGCGGGAAAAGGGCTTGCAGCACCTGCAATCCAGCCTGACGCATGTCTGTTTTGCTGTGCTGGATCAGACGCCGCACCGAACCCAGGGCCTTTTCCAGTGGCTGCAGGGCCAGCAGGGTCAGGGTTCGTTTGCGCAGTTCTGCGGTTTTGCGGAGAAAAAGTTGCTCCAGGTGTTGCAGGTCAGCGTCGCTGAGCACAAGCTTTTCCAGCAGCCTGAAGGCCGGTTTGCGCTGGCGCTCTTCTGCCTCACCCAGGAAAGCAATCAGGGCACTGCGTGCCCCCGCATGTTCTGGCTGGGTTTGCAAAACGCTGGTGAGGGTGAGCAATATTTTCCAGCTGGGCATGTGTGCGAGGTGGGGCAGCAGGGCAGTTTGGGGCCTGTCGGCCAGCACCTCAGACAGCAAGGAGACAGCGGGTTCCCTGGGCCAGACCATGCCATCCCAGCCCCACAACAGGGGTTGATGTTGCAGCGTTTCAGGCAGACGGGGGATCAGGAGGGCAACCTGGTCAAAGAGCCCTTCAAAGTTTCCAAAGTGGGCTGGATTGCGGGTTCGGGGCAACCCATCATGGCTGTTCTGGAGGGTGCTGAGCAGGCCCACCGTGCAGATGCGCAAATCCACATCTTCAAGCAACACAGGGACGAATTTCAGGAAGTCCGTGAGGCGGGTGGCCTGCATCACCAGTGCAGCAGCGTAACGGCGTTCGGTCTGTGCGTCCTGGAGCAAAAGGGCTCCCCGTTCCAGGCAGAGGCAGGCGTCTTGCATGGCAGTGGCCCACAGGGCCATGAAGACCTGCTGTCCATTTCCCTCTGCCAGCCATGCCTCGACCGTCCCGGGATCTTCCAGGGCTTCCAGCAGCATTTTGAGTTGTTGCTTGAGCACCTGCAGGTCTGGGGGACCCTGCTTCCAGAGCAGCCATCCGCCCAGCGTTCCAGCCAGATCAGGCCACGCCAGCAGGCCATGCTGCAAGACAAATCTGAGCAGCCTGAGCAGCACCGCCAGGGGGGCTTCCAGCAGGTGCTGCAAGAAAACCTGACGCAATCCTTCTTGCTTTTCCAGCAGGCCCAGCAAACGCTCCACCTCGCCCCAGGCATCCCTGCTTTCGCTGCTCAGCAAAGCAGCGATGGCATGGCGGCCCCGCATGCTCCACAGCAGATCAGAAGTGGTGGCTTCATGCAAGGCTGCCAGCACCTGCTGGTTCCCCTGCTCAATGGCAACCGCCAGCAAGGAACCCAGGCCACCCGTGAAATGAGGGGAGACGCGGTCACTCCACTGGGCAAGCCACACCAGGTCTGGTGGGCAGATGCGGGTGAGGGTCCAGACCCACTGCAACCAGCGGGCTGCGTGCGCCCTGGCCAGTGGATGACCAGGAGCATGAAACGCTTTTTGTGCACTTCCCCTGCGGTTTTGCGGCCTGGACCAGGCGGCCTGTGCGGTGTCAGGAAAACCTGGGAACAACAGGGCAAAGAGGCTCCTGCGTTCTTCAGGGGTCAGGGCCTCCATCTGATCGTGCAACAAGACATATTCCTGGTCGCGGGCTTCTGCAAGCTCTGCCCTGTGCATCTCCCGGCGGTCGGCCCTTTCTTCGAGTAGCAGGGCAACCTGTGCTGCTTTGGAAGAGAGCAGCATCACCCCTGCCCGGAAAGCCTCCCGCCACTCCACTTGCTGGAACCCATGTTCCAGTGGCACCTCAGACCGCCACTCTGGTGGGGAGACCCCCATAGGTCCCAGCCAAAAACGAAAAAGCAGCTTCAATGACTTGCGCAAGGTCAAATTTTACAGGCATCGGTGGGGCAGGCTGCATCATGGTAGATCCCAGCTTATTCTGTTTACAACATATTTTGAAGTCCCTCGGGGTTCGCCTGGTCGGAGATTCTGGACCCAGAACCGGCAAATCCCCATCAGGCAGGTTCTGTGGCTGCAAAGCACCATTGTGGTGAGGGTGCGCTGCACCCTCACCCGGACAGCCTTCTCAACCCGTTGTTTCCCTGCCACCCATTGAGGGTGCCAGCATGACCGCTTTTGTGGTCCCACCTGTTGAAGATGCAGGAATCCAGTCACCATGCATCAGCGAAACATCTCCGTTAAGATCAAGTCAGCATTCCCCAACAGCTTGCTGTTCAAAATGGAGGTTTGATGAAACATTGGATTGTGGTGGCCCTGTTTTTGTGGTTGAGCGGCGCATCTGCCCAGCAAAACAAATTGCTGACCAGCGTCAAAACCATGCAATACGATGACTCCAGTTTTTGCGATGCGCAATTCGAATACCTCTGGGAGCCTGTGCTGCTGAAGCACGGCCATTACAACGCTTTTCCCGACCTGCTGCACTTCCATCCCGATGTGCCTCTGGAAGCCCTGGTGAGCATGGAAAATGCAACGGATCAGCTGCCAGAGCCCATGAAAAACCTCAATGCACTGGCTTTGAAGGTGCAGGGGGTTCCTCATGGGACTGCGGCAACCCTGAACCTGCAGTTGCCCACAGATTGCACTGCCAATTTGATGGTCCGGGCCTACCACACGGTGAGTGGGCGCTTGCTGACCACCCGGGTGTCCTGGTCTCAGGACGCCACTTTTCAGAAAAAGGGCCCTGATGGGGAGGTGGGCCTGGTGCACTTTGAAATTCCCGACCTCTCCCAGGATGTGCTGCTCACCTGGGGGTTCCGCTCGCAGTTCGCCCAGGCAAAAACACACCAGAAATCCATTGCTGCGGACACCCAGACCATCTTTTTTGCAGGCAGGCAACAGGTGTGGCTGCAGCACCCGCCGAAAACCCCTCTTTCACTCAAGTGGTCCTCCACTTCCTCCAAAGTGGCCTTGCCGGAACAACTGGCTCCATATGCCCTTTCGCCCATCTACAGCTTTTCTGTGCAACATGAGGCTGATGAAGCAAATGTTGCTGAAGAAAGCAGCCTTGACCCGGATGTGTTCTTGCACCTGCAGGTGCCGCAGACCCTCTCTCTGAAAGAGGTGAGCCTGTGGGCCCCTTACTGCAGCATCTGGGGAGAAGGCTGTGGCTGGGCCATGCTGCAGGCAAACGCAGACACCGCAAAGCACCAGCTGGTGGTTCCACTGATGTCCGCATCCCTGAAATTCGTTTTGCTCAAATTGCCCCCTGCATTTTTACAGGAGCATTATGGGCACCACGTGCTGGTTCCAGCCTCAACGGTTTCCCGACAGCTGGGAGAAGCACTTCAAGCAGGAACGGACGGCCTGGAACTGAGGGATGAGAACCAGCAGCTGACGGAGGTGACCTTCACCAAAGCAGACCTGCCACGCTCCCCCTTCTTTGACCCGGACACCATCTGGGTGTACCAGATTGCTGCGAAGGGCAAACCGGACCGGAGAAGTGACTTCCGGGTGTACTTTGATGTGCCCTCGGGGGTTACCCTGTCTTGCCTGTCGCTGTTCGTGCTGGAAGATTCACGAGACGTGATGGACTACCCGGGACCTGAACAGCAATACTTGCCTTTCCCGTGGGACATCCAGTACGACAGCGTTCGACAACAGCCTTACTTCATCATCTATGACACCATTGTCTGGTCAGGTTGGGTGGTGGGCCTGGAGAGAAGCTGGGAACCTGCTTGCAGAAAGCCCTGACTCCAGGGGTTGAGAGGTTCGGGTTGCTCCAGATGTTGAAAGCGTGCTGCAGACCGAAAGGACCAGGGTCCGGGCTTGATGGTCGGCTAAATTGAAGAACAGGTCAAGTCCACAGCGACATCCCTGCAATGATCCTGCTGCATTTTTGTTGACTCCAGGTTGAGCCGTCAGAACAGAAGTCAGACCGTAAGAAAACATTGCAGGGTTTAAACTTCAAGCCGTCCAGATGGCCACAGGGCCCGGCATGACCGCCACCAGGGTGGCAGCAGACCTGGGCATCTCCACCCAAATCATGTGCCGCTGGATCAAAAAGCACCAGGAAGCCCAGAAGCGTGGTCGGCCAGTCTTCAGGGGCAGGGGCGTTCCAGCCTGACTGAACAGGAAAAACACATCCGAGAGCTGGGTCTGACACCGGGGTCAGGACCCTTCAAGTTCCTTCTGCTTCTCAGTCAGGGCATTTCCCCCGAAAGGGAAATGCCCTGGGAGCGGACTGCTTTGCGTCTCTGGGCCCGCTCCGCAGCCTGCTGTTTGCTTTTCTGCCGGTGGCACACGGTGCAGAGGGTTTGCAGGTTTTCCAGTCCGCACTCCCCTCCCCCCTGTTCCACTGCGATGATGTGGTCCATCTGCCAGCCCATCTCACCAGGGTCACTCAGGCCGTACCTGGGCAGGATGTCGAGAAGGTGCTGTTTCAGGTGGTCCCGTAAGACCACCCTGGTGAGTGTTCCTCGCCTGAGTCGGCGCTCTTTTTGCAGTTCCCGGGCGATCTGGTTGTCCCGGCCCTGGGCCTCCACCCCGCACTGCACGCACACCCCCCGGTCCCGCTCGAGCACCTTTTTGCGGGCAAAAGACGGCATCGAGCGGACCAGCCACGCTTCATTGCAGGCTACGGAGCACCAGCTCCTCTGGCGGCCGGTCAAACTGCCTCCGCACCAGCGGCACACCCGCTGGCCCTGCGCGTCAAAGCGCTCCAGTGGTAGTTCGGAGGTGGGGGTGAAACGCCTGTACCCTCTGGGTTTTTGCAGGTGGGCTTCCAGCTGTTCACGCTGCTTCTTTTTTTTCTGTTTTGATTGGGGTTTCTTCACCCGAAGTTCGGGGGGAAGTCGGGCTTTTCTCAACGGCAATCCCCAGTTCCGTTGAGCACAAGAGTGGCCTTAACTGAACACGGTGGCAGGAGGACATCCGGTTTCCCCTTGATGCCCTGAGAACCACCAGGCACTCCTCTGGTCCGGCGTGAGGGCGTCCTTGAGGAGGTCAGATCTTCGGTTTCCTCATGGGTCAGGTCAGGCAAGAGGGACGGGGGGATCACGTCCTCAAGAATACCGCAGGAAAAGCCAGACCTCAGGTGGCCAGTGGGGACAAACCTGATTGGACGCCTTCAGGAAAAACAGGGGTAAAATGAGGGCCACATGGTCCTTCTCCGGGCACTCTGGGACCAGCTTCCGGGAGCAGACAGTTCGACCCATTTCCCCTGATGTGGGTGCTCTGGCCCCCTGCAAAAATAGAAAGGTGAAGTCTGGTCTTCCAGGTAAGATGAAGTCATGCACTGGGTGGACACGGACATCCAGACCTTGCTGGAAAAGGGACCGCTGCAGATGCTTTGATGCTGGACTGGCTGCACGCTGGCGTCCACGTGCAGCTCAATGAATTCCCCCAGGAGGACCCTTTCTTTTTGCCCTGCTGCTCCGGCGAGAAATGGCCTGGTTGAGCCTGTCTCCGGGCATCTGAAGCCAAATCTCGCTGAGGTCCCGTACAGGCATTCAATTCAAGGGTTCTGTGTGTGGAAGAAGAGGAGTTGCGTCAATGGATGCACCCGAAGTGCACTGCGGGGACTTCAGGGTGTTTTGACATGCAGGTGTAGGTCAAATGAAAGTTGAGCCCAAGTCCTGGGCTGGAGAGGCCCCTATGACCAGGTCTCCTTTTGAGGTGCTGGGCGTTCCAGAGACCGCCACCTTGCAAGACATCAAGACCGCTTACCGCCAGAAGGTCAAAACCCACCACCCGGATCGGGACAAAACCCCCGGGGCGTCTTTGCGGTTCCAGGAAATCCAGCAGGCCTATGAGTGGCTGCGTGACCCGGCCCGCAAAACCCGGCCCAGGCCGCAAGGCAAAGCTTCCCCTTCCGTCCAGCAGGTCATTTTTTTGCGTTGCGAGGTGTGCCAGTGCACCAGCCCTCACCTGCGGCTGCTGGAACTCAGACAACCCACCTGGAACAGAGAAAGTTTCTACCGGGAAAAAGACCAGCATTTGTTGTGCCCGGATTGCGCGAAACGCAAGGTGCGGCAGCTGAACGGTCAGTGGGCGCTGGGGGCCACCCTGACTTTACCCGTGGGTTTTTTCCTGCCGCTGTTGCTCCTTTATGTCCTGTACCAGATGCTCTGCAACACCCTGTGGGCGTTCGTACCCAGAGAGATCAACTACCAGGTGCTCAAGCACAACATCCTCAGTTACCTGCAAACCCAGCAACTTGCTGAAGCTTACCTGGCGGCCCAAGCTGCTGTGGCTTATGCTCCGGATGACGTGGAGAAACGCTGGTTGGTGCAAACCCTGATTTCCCTGCGTGAAACACTTCCCCGTGTGCGCCCACACAACCCCTGAAAGGACCACTGGAATGTGCTGCTCGACGATGAAGGCCTGCACCCCTTCCTGTGGTTTCTGGGTGTGGGGCTTGTGGTGGTGGTGCTGCGCCTGCAACTGCTCTGAACAGCGATTGATCTTAGTGACCTGCGCAAAAAGACCTCACCTGAAACTGGCAGCCAGGTCGTCTTACACTGAGGCATGACCACGCCCTGGGAAGCCCATCAACGCGCCCTACAGGAAGCTCAATTGTGGTGTCAGGCTCGCATTGACCTGAATCATCCGGACTCCTTCCTGCGTTCTGCTGAACTTCGACCTCCAGATTATCCCCATAGATGGGGCTGGGGAGAACTGCATCCAGACTGGATTCAAAACCTGATTGATCAGCGAAGTGCTTTGTTAAAAGGTCTTCTCCTACAACAGGCTTCAGGAAGAATCTTGTGTTTTCAGGGACGACTGGAATTGGCCATGGGTGAAGGCGCATCTGCATCGAAAGGCGTCATCGATGACAACTATCTGCCCCCCTGGGACACCTGGTTTGCATTTCTCTCTCAACTGCCAGAGGCTCGACTTCTGCTGGCATGGATTCCTGAAGCATTGTCGGAATGGGTCCAGGGGGCCATTGAGGTGGGAGCCAACCACCCCATTGAATGGTTGGATGTGGTGGTGACTGCAGAGGATCTTCAGCCTGGAGACGGCTGGCATGAAATCCAGGGAGAATTGCGCACCATCTGGCAACACATGTCTGCTTCAAATTCGTCTTGACTGCCTTCTGTGACACAGTCCTGGGCCAGACCCCAGAAAAGACCAGGTTGAGGAGGGGTAACCGCTTCACCCTTTGCCAGGCTAACTTTAGCTCTACTTTGAGTCCGGCAAGGGGCACGGGTGAAGGCTGACCCACCATCACTTTGGATCAGAAATTGACCGATACGTACTTCTTTGGCTCATTGATTCCTGCCTGGAGGCCCTGTAAAGCCTTCCCGCCGGACAGCTTTGGAAAAGCCAATGTGGCCAGGCACAAGCGGGTTTTGACGTCCAGAACCTGATGGATGGTAGTGCGGCAAAAAAGGCTTCAAGCCGATAAGAGAATTTTACCCTCTTGTGCCGCCACCTGCAGCGGAGTTTGATACTCCAGGGACGCATGAAGCCGCTCCGTGTTGTACCACAACTGAAATTTCTGCAACAGGGCTTTCAGCTCTGCTAAATTCTGAGGGTCATGACGAAACACCATTTCGTACTTCAACGTGCGATTGAGACGCTCCAGAATGCCCATCCCACCCTTCTGCGAGGTCCGACAACGTGTCCAATCACCGATCTCCTTGCAATGGGCCTGAAAGGGGGCACTGGTGAAGTCCGAGCCACCATCACTCTGAATCAGAAACGTGTTGTCTGACACGTACTTCTTTAGCTCACTGATCCCAGCCTTGAGGCTTTGCAAGGCATTGAAGCTGGACAGCTGAGGAAAGGCCATTGAAGCAAGGCACAAACGTGTTTTAACGTCCAGGACCTGATAGACCCAAACTTTACCGTCCTGAGGGAGTTGGATCATCGTGGCATCGATCTGCACCCTACGTCCCTGTGGCCACTTGCTCTCCGGTAAGGTTTCCACTTTGGGTTTGCGGCGTTTCCGGTGAGGAGCAGGATTTAACTTTTGCTGTCTGAGATAGTGTCGAATCCAATGTTCACCCACCTTTGAGCCCATTTTCACCGCTTGCTGGTATAGTTTGCGGTACCCGAAGGTGGGGTGCTGCCCCACCAGTTGGAGAACATGACTTTGAGCTTCGATCTTTTTCTGTTGACGGGCTTGGCGTTGACGTTCGCCACGCAAGAAATCCCGCAGCCGATGATAGGCCACCCCTGCCAGGCGGGCAAAATGCCGCAAGGTGACGGTGGGGTAATTCTGATACAGGACCGCCAGCTCCCCCACGTCTAGCGACCTCGCGCCTTTTTTGCAATATCCAGTTCCAGTTCTTTCTCGGCCAGCAAGCGTTTCAGGCGGTCATTCTCATTCTGCAAAGCTGCACTCGGCGTTTCATTTTTGTTGCCTGACAGGGCGCCCAGTCCAGCCTGCAGAAATTGTTCCTTGTCGGGTAGGTCAGGTCCCTTGCGGGACCTTTCCCCCCTCAGAACCACTCGTGTGAGTTTCCCCACAAGCGGCTCAAGCCTTCTTCCTCAGGTATCCCACCCGTTGATGCCATGCCTGATGACACCAGGGATGCACCAACACACGGTTTTCCAGTCCGTCACTTCCTCCCACAACTTTTGCAAGCACATGGTGATTGTGCATCACGCTGGCTTCGAGAGCCGCCTGACACAATGCACATTTCCCTTGCTGCCTGCTGAAGAGGATTCTGTGACTGGAACGACGTAGATCTGCCATTTCCCCTTTGTATCTTCGGTTCTTCCAATAACTGCGAAGACCTGGATTCAAAGGGCTGGCCTTGCCCTGTACTTTGACATACCGGGTGACTGGCACTTTAGTATGTCTTTGCAGCATCATGTCCCCTTCGTGAAACGTCCAATGCTGGGTGAAGTAGCGTTTTCGCACCCACCGCCCCGATTTCTTGGGGTGGCGGCGTTTCGCCCACCTCCACAGCATCAACCACATCAGGTAGTCCAATTTGTTAAAGGTCGACTTTGCTGCACTGAACCGGTAATAGTTGATCCATCCCCGAATCATCAAATTTAGCTTACGGATGATCTTTTCGGTCCTAGCCTGTTTGTTGTTCTTGAGATGGGACCTGATGTTGCTGACGTATTGTTTGACCTTTTCCTTTTGAGGGTAGGTCAGCACTGCCCTTTTGAAGCGCCGGATGGTGAAACCCAGAAAGTTAAAACCCTCATCCACATGGGTAATGCGGGTTTTGGCTTCACTGAATTCCAGACCTCTTTCTTTCAAGAAAGCCTGCAACTTGGGCATCACATAGTCCTCGATGCGTTCTTTGGAGGGTGCGGTCACAATAAAATCGTCGGCAAACCGTGTCACAGAGATCCCTTTGTTCAGTCCGCTTCGTCTGGCAGGAGAAATGTTGATTCCAGAGGGGTGTTCTGCTCCGAACAGGGCTTCCATGCCATGCAGGGCTATGTTGGCCAGCAAGGGTGATAGGGGACCGCCTTGTGGAGTGCCCTGTTCGGACTCCACTTTTTGGCCCCATTCGATCACCCCTGCTTTCAACCACCTGAAAATGACCGTTTTAAACACCGGGACCCGGTCCAAAATGGCCTGATGGTCGATCTGGTCGAAGCAGCTTCGAATGTCCGCGTCCAGGATCCATTCACTGCAACCTTTGCCGTTTAGCGTGATGTGGAGCTGGGTGATGGCATCCATGGTGTTTCGCCCGGGTCTAAAGCCGTAGGAGTTGGCCTCGAATTGGCTTTCCCATTCAGGCTCCAGGGCAAGTTTCACCAGGGTTTGCATCACCCGGTCTTTGACGGTGGGAATGCCCAGAGGCCGGGTTTTGCCCCCCGGCTTGGGAATCAACACCCGTTTCACAGGGAGAGGACGGTATGCCTTGAAGGACAAACCTGATTCCAGCAGTTCTTGCCGTGCTTCTGGTGT
The DNA here is from genome assembly GCF_014646895.1 of Deinococcus roseus. Classification (NCBI taxonomy): domain Bacteria; kingdom Thermotogati; phylum Deinococcota; class Deinococci; order Deinococcales; family Deinococcaceae; genus Deinococcus; species Deinococcus roseus. Next base: position 3,728 of record NZ_BMOD01000037.1, on the reverse strand, counting down.
ATCAGCCACCTTTCCGTCGATTCCTGGGGTGCGTTTTCCAGGGTTTTCCTGGGTCACCTTGCGGATGGCGAGCAGATGGGCTGAAGTGGAACGGATCAGGAGTTTTTGCAGGTTCTTAACCTGCCGCCACTCCTTTTGCTGAGTTGCCCGGAAAATCCTTTCCTGAATGCGCCTTACCGTCTGTTCCGTGGCAGTCCAATTGATGTTCTGCCACAGGATGTCTGGTCTGTCGGTCTGTTCAATGACAAGCATTGTCTAACGTCTCCTTCAGTGGGGGCGATTGAGAAGTTCAATTCCGTAGAAGACCAGTCAGAAGTCAGCACCCTTTCGGGTCGGGCATGGCCCTATCCAGTCGATTACAGTCTGGCATTCGCTTTTTCTGACCTCCTTTGCCCCCTGCACCATGAGCTTTCTTTACAGTTAGCGGACCACTTTCGTGGAGTGCATGGGGTTTACCCTGTTGATCGGAGAGGACTCAAACGTTAGAGGGAGGCTGCCACCTCTGACCCGGCAGGAGTTTGGGTATTGTTGCCCGTAAATGGACCGTGCAATCCTTCCTGCATACCGTTTTGGTTCTGGCGTATCAGCCCTTTTCGCCAGCCAATCTTTACGAGCCGTACAAACGGTGATTCACTTACGTTCAGCCTTCTCTAGCTCCCCCTGGTCTACCACAGCACCTGGGCTGGCTGTGGTCAGAACGTTGTCCCTGAAGCTTCACACCGTCAGTTACCTTTGGGCATGTTCAGGTAGGGGCATCTGAATACCACAGAGTCCGACTTTCGTCGGCATTCCTCACCGACCCTTTGCAGGTCGCACCCACTTGTACAATAGCGCCTCGCTGGCTTCATATCGCCGGGCAATGCTGGCTACGGATTCTTCGCCTTTGAGAACTTCGAGCACGATGGTCTGTTTGAGGTCTGCGGGCCAGTTTTTGCGTTGTTTCCCCATGAAAGTGCCTCCAGTATGCATTTCCTGTCGATTTCTCTTCAGGTTAGGCCATTTTTGGAAGTCTTTCTTGCCGCATTACCGAATGACTTATGGCGAAACGCAAGTTGACCGACGAACAGATCGTAGACCTCCTCAAGGAAGGCGAAAAAAGCGAGCTGAACACCGCAGAGCTGTGTCGCAAGTACAACATCAGCGAAGCCACCTACTACAACCTCAAAGCCAAATACCAGGGCACCAATACTGCCGAACTCAAGCGTTTAAAGCAGCTGGAACAGGAAAATGCCCGTTTACTGAAGCTGGTCGGCCAGCTCACCTTGGAGAACTCTGCGATCAAAGAGGTGCTGAAAAAAAAGTGGTGACGGTAGCCGACCAGCGGAAAGCGGCACAACTGCTGGTCGCAGAAGGCCTCAGTGAGCGTCGCTCAGCCCGTCTCTTGAACCTTCACCGCTCGATGCTGCGCTACCAGAGCCGCAAGGTCAGAGACGAGGTGCTGGAGAAGCGTCTGAGGGAACTTGCCGAGCTTTACCCGGTCTATGGCTATCGGAGAATGCACCAGGTGCTGCTCAGAGAAGGGATGGTGATCAATAAGAAGAAAGTCCAGCGTGTCTGGAGGGAGCTAGGTTTTCTTCGCTCTCAGAAGGTCTCCCCACGCAAGATCCGCACTGGAGCAACCCTGCCTGAAGCTGCCACTCAGCCCAATGAGGTGTGGTCGTACGACTTCATTTTCGACCGTACTGTGCGAGGTGAAACCCTGAAATTCCTGGTCCTGATCGATGAATTCACCAGGGAATGTCTCTCCCTGACGGTGAAAGCTAACTTCAGATCCATCGATGTGCAGGAGGTCCTCAGGTCGGTGATCCAGACCCGTGGCGCTCCTGACTTCCTGAGATCGGACAATGGCAGCGAGTTCATTGCTTCTGAGTTGAGGATTTTTCTCGGCCTGCTGGGCGTAGGGACCAGATACATTGAGCCTGGGAAACCCTGGCAGAATGGCAAAACGGAAAGTTTTAATGCCAGATTCCGAGAGGAGATCCCTCATCCTTGAGGCCCATTAAAACCACATCCTTTCTGAAATCACTCCTGATGAGGTCATTTTATCCTTTCAACCTGAAGGCTTTTTGCTGGTGAACTGTTCCAGCCACTTGTTACGATTGACTTCACTTCTGGGGGTCTGACGGATTTTCCTCAGACGCAGCACTTCTGTTTCGTCTGCCCACACTAGCCACTTGCCTTTTTCATTTCTCTTCGCCAGGACTTGCTCCATGGTGACCCAGCGATGCAAGGTGATTCCCGGCATGCCCAGCCAGGAAGCCAGATCTTTGAGTCTCCACCAGTGACCCAAAGGAACTGGCAGGCTCTGCTGTGTTCCCCCTACTTTTTGGGCACGTCGAATCAGGCTTCGGACAGCTGTGATATTCCACATCCGAATCCTTTTGGGAGGTCGAAAATCCGTCTCATTGAGCACATTGACCAGGTCTTTCACCAAAGTGCCTTGCTCAACATGTGCTTTCACTAACTTCATCAGGTCTGGGTAATAGCTCAGCTGTTCCAGTTTTGCAACAGGCTTAATGGTTGTCCCAGACGTTACCAAACCCCCCACCCATTGGATATCCACGCGGACCTGCTCTGATTTCTGCTGGACTTCCACGGTGACTTTCTGAACCACCTGTCTCAGAATGGCTTTGCGTTCCAGATCTGTGGTGGTGGTAGAAAACCACAATTGCGGAATGTCCTGACTGAGGTCTCGAATGCGCTGAAGGTCCTCAGAACTCAGCACTCTGGGTTGTGCAGCCTGAAAACGGTGGTATTCCTCCTTTAATTTCTGTTCTGCAGTTAGCTTTTCTTCCCACTCCCGTTCCAGAGTACGGGCCACCAGGCGGTTCTCAGGCTCCACCCGGTCATATTGCCTTCTACAACGTTCTGCTTCGAAGTGAGCCCGTTCCAGACGTTGCTGCCACAGTTTCTCCAGGTCCTTGCGATCCCGCTCTAAATGTTGCAAGGTGGTCAGAGAAACCTCCAGACTGGCGGGTTTTAAGGCTTCCAGCACCTGTTCGACCACCCAGCGATCAATGGGCTGCCCCACGCAGAATTGGCACACCGGCTCGGCATAGTCCATGTTCAGGCGGCTACAACCGTAGGAAAAGCATTTTTGGTTGTAGTGGGATTGCATTCGCTGACCACACTTTCCACAGAACACCAGTCCTGAAAGCAAAGCGGTACCAGCCCTGGGTGCGCCCTTGGTGAAACGACGCATCTGATTTTCGTGAAGCTGTTCCTGATGGTGCAAATACTCGTCCCAGGTGATATAGCTCGGAAAATGATCTGGAATAAAAGCATGCCAATTGGAGCGCTCTTGCACCACCTGTCCCGTGTAAGGTCGTCCCGCTTTTTGCCTGCGTGGATCTAATTTTTTGCGTCCATAACTGTAAGCACCCGCATAGATGGGGTGATGTAAGAGGTTGAGCAAGGTCATCCGATTGGGTCTCTGCCAGGTCAGTTCCTGGTCATGCTTTTTGCCAAGTCTTCGAACTGGCATTTGCAGGTCATGGTAAACCAGATATTTGAGGACCCCACTGACAGTGCCAATTTCCCTGAATTTTCTGAAGACCAGCCGGACCATGTGCTGGACCTGTTCATCTGGGTCCAGCACCACCTGACCTTTCAACAAATAATATCCGATGGGCAGGTGGGTTCTGAGTGAACTTGCAACCCTTTTGCACACCTGGAGAAGAAGGATTATCCTGACTGCCGATTCTCAAAATCCACAGGGGACAGGTGAC